>NZ_JBBCMA010000007.1 GCF_037152535.1 Leclercia sp. AS011 | reverse complement strand
GATCGCGCCGTCCATCTGCGCAGCACCGGTGATCATGTTTTTAACATAGTCGGCGTGGCCCGGGCAGTCTACGTGTGCGTAGTGGCGAGTCGGGGTGTCATATTCAACGTGGGAAGTGTTGATGGTGATACCACGAGCTTTTTCTTCTGGTGCGTTATCGATCTGGTCGAATGCACGAGCAGAACCACCGTAGGTTTTAGCCAGAACGGTAGTGATTGCAGCAGTCAGGGTAGTTTTACCGTGGTCAACGTGGCCGATAGTACCAACGTTGACGTGCGGTTTTGTACGTTCAAATTTTTCTTTAGACACGGCTATATTCCTTACTATAGTGCTCTCCCCTTTGGAGAGAGCACGGGACTTAGGTTTTAATCCTGTGGATTATTTACCACGGGCTTCAATTACGGCCTGAGCAACGTTGTTCGGCGCATCATCATACTTCAGGAATTCCATGGTGTATGATGCACGACCTTTGGTCAGAGAACGCAGCTGAGTTGCATATCCGAACATTTCAGACAGCGGAACTTCAGCGTGGATCTTAACGCCAGTTACTTCAGATTCCTGACCACGCAGCATACCGCGACGACGGCTCAAGTCACCGATAACATCACCGGTGTTCTCTTCAGGAGTTTCTACTTCAACCTTCATGATCGGCTCAAGCAGAACTGGTTTCGCTTTCTTAAAGCCTTCTTTAAAGGCGATAGAAGCAGCCAGTTTAAACGCCAGTTCAGAGGAGTCAACGTCATGGTAAGAACCGAAGTGCAGACGAACACCCATGTCTACTACCGGGTAACCAGCCAGTGGACCAGACTTCAGCTGCTCCTGGATGCCTTTATCAACGGCAGGGATGTATTCGCCAGGAATCACACCACCTTTAATGTCGTTGATGAACTCGTAACCTTTAGGGTTAGAGCCCGGCTCCAGTGGGTACATGTCGATCACAACGTGACCATACTGACCACGACCACCAGACTGCTTAGCGTGTTTACCTTCAACATCGGAAACTTTCTGACGAATCGCTTCGCGGTAAGCAACCTGAGGTTTACCTACGTTAGCTTCAACGTTGAATTCACGACGCATACGGTCAACGATGATGTCGAGGTGCAGTTCACCCATACCAGCGATGATGGTCTGGTTAGATTCTTCATCAGTCCATACGCGGAATGATGGGTCTTCTTTAGCCAGACGGCCCAGAGCCAGACCCATTTTTTCCTGGTCAGCTTTGGTTTTTGGTTCAACGGCGATAGAGATTACCGGCTCAGGGAACTCCATGCGCTCCAGAATGATTGGGTGATCTGGGTTACACAGGGTGTCACCAGTAGTCACGTCTTTCAGACCGATAGCAGCAGCGATGTCGCCCGCACGAACTTCTTTGATCTCTTCACGTTTGTTCGCGTGCATCTGTACGATACGACCGAAACGCTCACGTGCAGCTTTCACGGAGTTCAGGATGGTGTCACCGGAGTTAACCACACCAGAGTACACGCGGAAGAACGTCAGGTTACCTACGAACGGGTCGGTAGCGATTTTGAACGCCAGAGCAGCAAACGGCTCTTCATCACTTGCGTGACGCTCAGCCGGCGTGTCTTTACCGTCGTCCAGGATACCGTTGATCGCAGGAACGTCTACCGGGGATGGCAGGTAGTCAACTACCGCATCCAGCATCGCCTGAACACCTTTGTTCTTGAACGCAGAACCACAGGTTACCAGGATGATTTCGTTGTTCAGAACGCGCTGACGCAGAGCTTTCTTGATCTCTTCTTCAGTCAGTTCTTCACCACCCAGGTATTTCTCCATCAGGTCTTCTGAAGCTTCTGCTGCAGATTCGATCAGGTTCTGGTGCCATTCGTCAGCCAGATCCTGCATGTCAGCAGGGATATCTTCGTATTCGAAGGTAACGCCCTGATCTGCATCGTTCCAGTTGATGGCTTTCATTTTCACCAGGTCGATAACGCCGGTGAAGCCTTCTTCAGCACCAATTGCCAGCTGCAGCGGAACAGGGTTCGCGCCCAGACGGGATTTGATCTGACCAACAACTTTCAGGAAGTTAGCACCCATACGGTCCATTTTGTTAACGAACGCGATGCGTGGAACTTTGTATTTGTTTGCCTGACGCCATACGGTTTCAGACTGCGGCTGAACACCACCAACTGCGCAGTAAACCATTACCGCACCATCAAGAACACGCATGGAACGTTCTACTTCGATGGTGAAGTCAACGTGCCCTGGGGTGTCGATGATGTTTACGCGATGCGGTTCATACTGCTTAGCCATACCAGACCAGAATGCAGTAGTCGCTGCGGAGGTGATGGTAATACCACGCTCCTGCTCCTGCTCCATCCAGTCCATGGTAGCGGCGCCGTCATGAACTTCACCGATTTTATGGTTTACACCGGTGTAGAACAGAATACGTTCGGTGGTAGTGGTTTTACCGGCGTCGATGTGCGCACTGATACCAATGTTACGGTAGCGTGCGATGGGTGTTGTACGAGCCATTTGATTCCTCGTTTATCTTTTTAGGCGTTCAGTTAAGTAACCCAAAGCGGGCTGCTTCGCTGAAGCGCCCGCCTGGTGACTAATACTCCGAAGGGATTACCAACGGTAGTGTGCGAACGCCTTGTTGGCTTCTGCCATACGGTGAACGTCTTCACGTTTCTTAACTGCAGTACCTTTGTTGTCTGCAGCATCAGAAAGTTCGTTCGCCAGACGCAGAGCCATGGATTTATCACCGCGTTTACGAGCAGCTTCAACGATCCAACGCATTGCCAGAGCATTACGACGAACCGGACGAACTTCAACTGGAACCTGATAAGTAGAACCACCAACGCGGCGGGACTTAACTTCTACAGTTGGGCGAACGTTGTCGAGAGCGACTTCGAAAGCTTCCAGTTCATTTTTACCAGAACGCTGAGCCAGGGTCTCAAGCGCGCTGTATACGATGGCTTCTGCAGTAGATTTTTTACCATCTACCATCAGGATATTTACAAATTTTGCCAGCAGTTCTGATCCGAATTTCGGATCTGGAAGAATTTTACGCTGACCAATGACGCGACGACGTGGCATGGGAATACTCCGTTGTTAATTCAGGATTGTCCAAAACTCTAAGAGTTTAGTATGACATTAAGATAAATCAGTTTGGCCTTACTTAACGGAGAACCATTAAGCCTTAGGACGTTTCACGCCATACTTGGAGCGAGATTGCTTACGGTCTTTAACGCCGGAGCAGTCAAGCGCACCACGAACGGTGTGGTAACGAACACCCGGAAGGTCTTTTACACGACCGCCACGGATCAGGATCACGGAGTGTTCCTGCAGGTTGTGACCTTCACCACCGATGTAGGAAGTCACTTCAAAACCGTTAGTTAAACGCACACGGCATACTTTACGCAGTGCGGAGTTTGGTTTCTTAGGAGTGGTGGTATATACACGAGTACATACGCCACGTTTCTGCGGGCAGGCTTCCAGCGCAGGCACGTTGCTTTTTGCAACTTTGCGAGCGCGTGGTTTGCGTACCAGCTGGTTAACTGTTGCCATTAAATAGCTCCTGGTTTTAGCTTTTGCTTCGTAAACACGTAATAAAACGCCCTCATACAATATGAGGACGCGAAATTTTAGGGCTACGTCGAAAAGGTGTCAAGAAATATACAGCGATCTCGTATCACCAGTTCATGTGACCAGTGTGCTGGACGGCCAGATTAACGAAATCAGTATAGCTAACCACGTTAATTTTGGCTGAAATTTGACCAGCAAGACCGCGGGCATCGATGTCATCTTTAAGCGCAGAGACAGAGATGGGGGCATTACTGAGAATATCAACAAAGCGGCTGCCTTCTACCGCCGCCAGAACGCCATCCTGGATAAGCAGCAGCGCATCGCCTTCACGCACCATGCTTAGCAGGCTTTCGATGTCGCATTGCCACGGGGAGCGGCTCAGAGTATGGAGCATGACGGCCTCAGAAAGTCAGGATGGTGTCGAAGTGGGAGAGATGCTCACGCAACACCTCCGGCGCAACCAGGGTGGCGTCGAGCACCAGGGGCGTGTTTTCACTCAGACCGCGCGCCTGCAGGGAGGCGGCACAGACGTAAAACGTCTCGATGTCATACAGCGGCAGGACTTTAAAGGTCGCGATGTAGTCGCGCGCCAGCACCACCTGCGGCTGCTGACCGGCAAGCAGTTGAAACACACCGTCGCCAATGAAGAAAACACCGATCTCTTCCGTCAGCGCAGAGGTCGCCAGGAGCGCATCCAGCCCTTCCCTTCCGGCGGCACTGCCATGGGGAGCAGAGGTAAAGACAAAAGCCACGCGGTTCATCAGAATTGCACCATTCGATCGCAGGTTAATGCGGCTTGTGCCAGCGCACCGAGGCCGCTGAGTGAAAAGCCGTCATTAAGATTGGCAGCGGGCAGACCCAGGCGCTGGGCTTCATTCGCATCGCTCACGCCGCGACGTAGCGCCGCCGCCACACAGATGTGCAGTTCAACCCCGTGCTGCTCATGTAGCGCTTGCCACGCGCGCACCAGGTCAAACTCATCAGAGGCGGGAGACGTCAGCAGGTTGGCGTTATACACACCTTCCCGATAAAAAAAGACGCTAACCAGCTCGTGTCCTGCCTCCAGCAGTGCACGCGCAAACTGCAACGCACTGCTGGCCTGCTGGGTACCGTAAGCCGGGCCTGTCACCATTAATGCGAAACGCATTACTTCTCGTGTCCCAGGAAATCGCCGCTTTTGAACTGACGGATATAGAGATACACCGTGTGTTTCGAGATATTCAGACGGTCGGCCACCTGGTTAATCGCATCTTTGATATCGAAAATGCCTTTTTCATAGAGGTTAAGCACGATCTGGCGATTCTTGGCATTGTTAGACACATTGCGATCGGCATTGACCTCTTCGATGGTGAATTCCAACGTCTGGGTGACGAGGTCTTCAACCGAGGAGGCGAAGTTAACGGAGGATCCGACATCCGGCGTTTCTGGTGGAATAAAGGTGTTCATGATTTGGGAGAACGGCACATCGAGGTTCATGTTGATGCACAGCAGACCAATCACCCGATGATCGCGGTTGCGGATGGCAATCGTCACGGACTTCATCAGGACACCGCTCTTGGCGCGGGTGAAATAACATTTTGAGACGCTGCTGTCCGCGCCGGTCATGTCGTGCAGCATACGCAGTGCAAGGTCGGTGATTGGCGAGCCAATTTTACGGCCAGTATGCTCACCATTGGCAATGCGGATGGCAGAACATTTCAGATCTTGCAGGGAGTGCAATACGATTTCGCAGTGGGACCCAATGAGCATCGCTAACCCGTCCACTACCGCCTCGTAGGATTTCAGAATATCGAAATCGGTCTGATCGAAAGGACGTTGATCCAGCAGGTCAAGTTCGCTGGTTTCGTTGGTTAAAAGCGACCTGGTCATGAAAAAAACACTCCTTTTCAGGAGCCTGTCGGTAGGTTTTCAGGGCAGGCTCATTATTTACACGGGCAACTAAATTAATACAGCGTAGGTAGCGCTTCCAGTGTTAATTATATCTGCACCATAATAAAAAAACCGCCGCTTCAGGAGCGGCGGTTGTTACCGATTTACTTCTTGGTGGCTTCTGCTGGCGCTTCTGGCTTAGCGTCAGGCTTGGCATCCGCTTTCGGCGCTGGCTTAATGTCCAGCAGCTCTACATCGAATACCAGCGTGGAGTTAGCCGGGATACCCGGGACGCCAGTTTTGCCGTAGGCCAGATCCGGTGGGATGACCAGCTTGATTTTACCGCCTTTCTTGATGTTCTTCAGGCCTTCAGTCCAGCCAGGGATAACACCGTCCAGACGGAAGGAGAGCGGCTCACCACGGGTGTAAGAGTTATCGAACTCTTTACCGTCGGTCAGGGTACCTTTGTAGTTAACCACAACGGTATCGCTGTCTTTCGGTGCGTCGCCGGTACCTTCTTTCTCGATTTTATAGACCAGGCCAGTAGGAGAGGTTTTCGCGCCTTTCTCTTTAGCGAAAGCTTCACGGTAGGTTTTACCTTTCGTTTCGTTTTCAGCCGCGTCTTTCTCCATCTTCTCCTGCGCTGCGCCTTTCACGCGCGCTTCGAAAGCCTGCAGAGTTTGCTCAATTTCCTGGTCAGACAGTTTACTCTTATCAGCAAACGCATCCTGAACACCGGCGATCAGCTGAGTCTGATCCAGCTTGATGCCCAGTTTTTCTTGCTCTTTCAGAGAGTTTTCCATGTAACGGCCCAGAGATGCGCCCAGCGCGTAGGCTGACTTCTGGTCGTCATTTTTGAACGCCGCAGTACTGTCAGCAGTCGCAGCAGGCTTTGCTGCATCGGCAGCGAAAGTCAGCGGCGCATGCAGAGCGACGGCCATCGTGGTCGCCAGCAGCGTTACTTTAAACAGTGATTTCATCCATTTCTCCAGGGCCGGGGACTCTCACCCCGTATTAAGCGTAAATGAGAAGCGTACTATAAAACGTTGAGGAACAAATCTACAGGTAGACACCCCTGATTAGCACCACATTTCAGACTATTTTTGTTTAAATTAGTTTCGCAGCAATGGGATGTTTACTGCGCGCGCGGATAATCTCGGGTAAAATCCGCCGCCGCCAGCCCCGTAAGGGGTAAACAAGACCAACGAGGTGAATCATGCAGAATACAGATATGGAAGCACGACTGGCTGAGCTTGAAAGCCGCCTGGCTTTTCAGGAGATCACCATCGATGAGCTGAACCAGACCGTGACGGCCCACGAACTGGAAATGGCAAAACTGAGGGATCTACTGCGTCTGTTAACCGAAAAAGTGAAAGCGTCGCAAGCATCGCACATTGCGTCGCAGTCGGAAGAGACGCCGCCGCCCCATTATTGAGACGTAAAAAAAGCGGGATATTCCCGCTTTTTTTGAGCCTGAAGCTTAGTGGCAACCGCAGCCGCCATTACCGCAACCGCCTTTACCGTGGTCGTGACCATGGTCGTGATCGTGGCCGTGACCACCGCAGCAACCGTCGTGACCGTGATCGTGGTCATGGCCGTGCGCACCGTGAACGTGGCCGTGAGCCAGCTCTTCTTCAGTGGCTTCGCGGATGGCAACAACTTCAACGTTGAACTTGAGGTTCTGGCCAGCCAGCATGTGGTTACCATCAACCACAACGTGGTCATCTTCAACTTCAGTGATTTCTACTGGAACCGGACCCTGGTCAGTTTCAGCCAGGAAACGCATGCCAACCTGCAGTTCGTCAACGCCCATGAACACGTCTTTAGGAACGCGCTGCACCAGGTTGTCATCGTACTGACCGTATGCGTCGTTAGAGGCAACGTCTACGTCAAATTTGTCGCCAACTTCGTGACCGTTCAGGGCGTTTTCCAGACCCGAGATCAGGGAACCGTGACCGTGCAGGTAGTCCAGCGGCGCACTCACCGGAGACTCATCAACCAACACACCGTCTTCTGTACGTACCTGATAGGCCAGGCTGACCACCAGGTCTTTTGCTACTTTCATGATATCTCCTGAGCGTGGGAAAATTGCTGGCGCAGATTGTAACGGAAATCTGCACCCGTGTACCCTTTAGCTTAAAAAAACTCAGGGCATATCGCTAGTCCGGATGAAAAATCCCGATCACTTGCTCTTCTTTGCGAACATGCTCGCGAACCTCTTTGTCTGCTTCACGCATCTGGTGTCCGCACTTAACACATTCAACAATATCAATATTGTTCTCCCGCCACATGGCCAGAGAGTCCTGCGCCTGACAGGCCGGGCATTTCGCACCGGCGATAAAGCGTTTACGTACCGCCATTCTCTACCTCGTTATTCAAATTCATCCCAGCCATCCAGCTGCCGACGCTCCTGCTGCATCTCGCGCTGGAAGATCTCTTCCAGCTCCCGGCGCGCTTCCCGCACCCGGGAAATTTGCACCGTATCGGTATGCACCGGCATTAACTCACGCAGCATCATCATATCCAGACGGCGAAAGTGTAACTGCGCGCGCTGGGCCTGATGCGGATGCATCCCCAGCGTCACTAACGTCTTACGTCCCAGCTCCAGCGCACTGGAGAAGGTCTCGCGGGTAAATTGCTTCACCCCGGCCTGAAGCAGTTCATGGGCTTCTACACGCCCGCGCGCTCGCGCCAGGATATGCAGATGCGGAAAATGCTGCTGGCAGATCTGCACCAGCTTCATGGTGTCTTCCGGCTCATTACAGGTGATGACAATCGACTCCGCCGCCTCTGCCCCTGCGGAACGTAACAGTTCCACCTGGGTGGCATCACCGTAATACACCTTGTAGCCATATTTTCGCATCAGGTTAACCGCGCTGATATCGCGCTCCAGCACCGTCACACGCTTTTTGTTCGCCATCAGCAGACGGCCAATGACCTGCCCAAAACGCCCGAAGCCCACCACGATCACCTGCGGCTTATCATCGTCCACCCAGGGCGCTTCATGCTCATCGTCAGCCGCATTAATACGCCGTGCCAGGCGTTTATCAATCAGCTTCATCAGCAGCGGCGTGGTCATCATCGACAGCGTGACGGTCACCAGCAGCAGCGCCATCTGATCATGCTGGAACAATCTCTGGGACGATGCTGTGGAGAAGAGCACAAAAGCGAACTCTCCCCCCTGACTCAGCACCCCGGCAAGCTGCGCGCGCTCCGGATGACGCAGGCCGTATACCCGTGCCAGCCCGTACAGCACCAGCATTTTGACGGCAATCAGCACCGCCACGCCCAGCACCACGGCCAGAATATGGGTATAGAGCACGCCCAGATTCAACGCCATACCGACCGAGATAAAGAACAGCCCTAACAGCAGCCCTTTAAACGGATCGATAGCAATCTCCAGTTCGTGCCGGTACTCGCTTTCCGCCAGCAGCACGCCCGCGATAAAGGTCCCCAGCGCCATCGACAGCCCCAGCGCATCCATAAACAGCGCCGAGCCCAACACCAGCAGCAGCGTGGCGGCGGTAAACACCTCCCGCACGCCGGAGGCCGCAATAAAGCGGAACACCGGACGCAGCAGATAGCGCCCGCCCACCAGCATTCCGGCAAAGGCCAGCACCTTCATGCCGATTTTCATCCAGTCGAAATGCTCTTCGCCCGATCCCGCCAGCAGCGGCACCAGGGCCAGCGCCGGGATCACCGCCAGATCCTGAAACAGCAGCACCGAGAATCCCAGCTGGCCCGCCTCGTTACGGTTCATCCCTTTGTCGCGCATCAGCTGCAGGGCCATCGCGGTGGAAGACATCGCCAGCCCGATCCCGCCGACGACCGCCGCCTGCCATGAGAAATGGTCCAGCATCAGCAGGCCACCGAGGATCACCGCGCTACCGATCACCTGCGCGGCACCCACGCCGAAGATGGATCGCCGTAGCTGCCAGAGCTTGGCCGGATTCAGCTCGAGGCCGATAATAAACATCAGAAAGACGACGCCCAGCTCCGAGAAGTGCAGGATTTCGTCCACATCGCTGATAAATCCCAGCCCCCAGGGGCCGATGGCGATACCCGCCAGCAGATAGCCGAGCACCGCGCCAATACCCAGTCGCGCAGCCAGTGGCACCGCCACCACGGCGGCGAGCAGAAACAGCACCCCGGCCAGCAACAGATCGGAACCCTCCATCAGCGGCCTCCCGTCAGCCTGGGCGCAGCCAGCCAGTCGCCATAGGCTTTAGCATGGCTGGCCAGTTCACTCTGATGCTGCCGACGCGCCCAGTAGATAACGATCGGACTCAGCCAGTGCATGCGGCACATGGCCGCCGTCAGTTCGAACGGGCGCAGGATATCGTTCATCGGGTAGCGGTTAAGCCCATCGTGGCGATAGGCACTCTCCGGCTCGCCGGTGGTAATGACGTTCCGCCAGTACTTTCCCGCCAGCTGGTTTCCTCCTGGGCCACTGGCGAACCCGCGGGTCAGCACGCGGTCCAGCCACTCTTTCAGCAGCGCCGGGCAGCTGTAGGTGTAAAGCGGATGCTGGAACACGATGACGTCGTGCTGGCGCAGCAATTCCTGCTCATGAGGGATGTCGATAAAAAAATCGGGGTAGTGCGCGTAGAGATCGTGCACCGTTACATTACTGAGCTGTAATGCCGGCTGGAGCAAAACCCGGTTGGCGACCGAGTCCTGCGACTCCGGATGGGCATACAGCAGCAGCACTTTTGCTGTCTGGGACATCATTCCTCTCCCGGGTCGTCATCACTGTTATTTTGGGCTACCATGGCACACCCACGCGGCGCGTGGCGGCACTTTTAACCTGATTATAATTACAACTTAACATAGTCGGAACATACGGCGCTCTATGATTGTTTTCTCCTCATTACAAATTCGTCGCGGCGTTCGCGTCCTGCTGGACAACGCTACAGCCACCATTAACCCGGGTCAGAAAGTGGGCCTGGTGGGCAAAAACGGCTGCGGTAAATCTACGTTACTGTCATTGCTGAAAAACGAGATCACTGCCGACGGCGGTAATTTTACTTACCCGGGTAACTGGCAGCTGGCCTGGGTAAACCAGGAGACGCCTGCCCTGAGCGTACCGGCGATGGACTATGTTATTGACGGCGACCGGGAGTACCGCAAGCTGGAAGCCGAGCTGCACGCCGCTAACGAGCGCAACGACGGTCACGCGATTGCCACCGTTCACGGCAAACTCGACGCCATCGACGCCTGGACCATCCGCTCCCGCGCGTCCACCCTTCTGCACGGCCTGGGGTTCAGCAATGAGCAGCTGGAACGTCCGGTCAGCGACTTCTCCGGTGGCTGGCGTATGCGTCTCAACCTGGCCCAGGCGCTGATCTGCCGCTCTGACCTGCTGCTGCTCGATGAACCCACGAACCACCTCGATCTCGATGCGGTTATTTGGCTGGAGAAGTGGCTCAAGAGCTATCAGGGCACTCTGATTCTGATCTCCCACGACCGGGACTTCCTCGATCCGGTGGTGGACAAAATTATTCATATCGAACAGGAATCAATGTTCGAATACACCGGCAACTACAGCTCCTTTGAGCGCCAGCGTGCGGTGCGTCTCTCTCAGCAGCAGGCGATGTACGAAAGCCAGCAGCAGCGCGTGGCGCATCTGCAAAGCTTTGTCGATCGCTTCAAGGCCAAGGCCTCGAAAGCCAAACAGGCCCAGAGCCGCATCAAGATGCTGGAACGGATGGAGATGATTGCCCCGGCACACGTCGACAACCCGTTCCACTTCAGCTTCCGCGCGCCGGAAAGCCTGCCTAATCCGCTGCTTAAGATGGAAAAGGTCAGCGCAGGCTACGGCGACCGCATCATTCTCGACTCCATTAAGCTCAACCTGGTCCCCGGTTCCCGTATTGGTCTGCTCGGGCGCAACGGTGCCGGTAAATCGACCCTGATTAAGCTGCTGGCGGGCGAACTGGCTCCGGTCCGCGGCGATATCGGTCTGGCGAAGGGCATCAAGCTCGGCTACTTCGCCCAGCATCAGCTGGAATTTTTACGCGCTGATGAATCTCCGCTGCAGCACCTGGCGCGCCTGGCACCGCAGGAGATGGAGCAGAAGCTGCGGGATTACCTGGGCGGCTTCGGCTTCCAGGGCGATAAAGTGACCGAGAAGACCGAGCGCTTCTCCGGCGGCGAAAAAGCGCGCCTGGTGCTGGCCCTCATCGTCTGGCAGCGCCCGAACCTGCTGCTGCTCGATGAACCGACTAACCACCTGGATCTCGACATGCGCCAGGCCCTGACCGAAGCCTTAATCGAATTCGAAGGCGCGCTGGTGGTGGTCTCGCACGACCGTCACCTGCTGCGATCCACCACCGACAATCTGTATCTGGTGCATGACAGCAAAGTGGAGCCTTTCGACGGCGATCTGGAAGATTATCAGCAGTGGCTGAGCGACGTGCAGAAGCAGGAGAGTCAGCCTGCGGAAGGGGCCAAAGACAACGCCAACAGCGCCCAGGCACGTAAAGATCAGAAGCGTCGTGACGCGGAGCTGCGCACCCAAACCCAGCCGCTGCGTAAAGAGATCACCCGTCTGGAAAAAGAGATGGAGAAGCTCAACGCGCAGCTGGCCACCGTCGAAGAGAAGCTGGGCGACAGCGGTCTGTATGACCAGACGCGTAAAGCCGAACTTACCGAGTGCCTGCAGATTCAGGCCAAAACCAAATCCAGCCTTGAGGAGTGCGAAATGGCCTGGCTGGAGGCGCAGGAACAGCTCGAAGAGATGCTCCAGAGCGACTAACCCGGGAGAGGGGCGATGATACCGGATCTGACCAGCGAGATTACCTTCCGCAAACTGAGTATCTTCATGACCTTTATGGAGACGGGCAATATCGCCCGCGCCGCTGAGGTGCTGAACCTCAGCGGGGTCAGCGTCCATCGCGCCCTGCACACCCTGGAAGAGAACGTCCGCTGCCCGCTGTTCACCCATAAAGGCCGCAATCTGATCGCCCTGCCCGCCGCCTGGACGCTGCTTGAGTACTGTCAGGAGGTGATGCAGGTGATGGAGCGCGGGCTGGAAGAGGCGCGTAAAATTGCGGGCATCGGCCAGGGCCGTCTGCGGGTGGGGACGCTCTACTCGCTGACGCTTGAGACGGTGCCGCAGTTAATCATGGGGATGAAACTGCGCCGCCCGGATCTGGAGATGGATCTCACCATGGGATCCAACGAGACCCTGCTGCACATGCTGGATGAAGGCTCGCTGGATGCCATTCTCATCTCTATCTCCGAAAGCGAGATTGACCGCAACAACCTCGAAGTGCTGCCCCTGTTCCACGATGATATCTGTCTTGCCGCCCCGGCCTCGGCGCAGCTCAATACCAGCGAGCTGGCGGATTTACGCGACTACAAAGACCAGAAGTTTGTCGCGCTGGCCGAGGGCTTCGCCACCTACGCGGGCTTTCAGGAGGCGTTTCATATCGCCGGATTCGAGCCGGAGATTGTCACCCGGGTCAACGACATTTTCTCGATGCTGAGCCTGGTGCAGGCGGGTGTCGGCTTTACGCTGATGCCGGGCAGGATGAAGAAGGTGTATGAAAACTCGGTGCAGCTGTTAAAACTGGCCCAGCCGTATCAAATGCAGCAGCTGATCGCCATCGTCTTTGCCCGCAACCGCGAGCAGGATCCGAGCCTGCGGGCGCTGGCGGCGGAAGGCCGCATGTACGCCCGCCGCCTTGAGCAGAACGCTACGCCTTAATGCGCCGGGCAAGATGCACTGCGACGTCCACGCCGCTGCGCTCCAGTGAAACCGCCTCGCCTTCCCAGGCCGCCTGACGCGTCAGGCAGGTAAGCACCCCGCCGGGCGGCATCTCAATTGCCAGCCGCGCTTCACGCTCGTTAGCGGCAACCACCGCCTCCTGCCAGCGCACCGTCCGGGCCATGTTCATGGCCAGATCGTCGGCAATTTTCTCAGGCTGCCAGAGCACGCGCCCGGTGCTGCCGCTCAGGTAGGCGCAGCGGGGGCGAGAGAGCGTAACCCGGCTGAAGGCCTCGACCAGTTTTTGCGCCGGTTCCGCCAGCAGTTCGCAGTGCGACGGAA
The DNA here is from genome assembly GCF_037152535.1 of Leclercia sp. AS011. NCBI lineage: Bacteria > Pseudomonadati > Pseudomonadota > Gammaproteobacteria > Enterobacterales > Enterobacteriaceae > Leclercia > Leclercia sp. AS011. The sequence continues at coordinate 193,744 of NZ_JBBCMA010000007.1, read as the reverse complement.
CGCTGACCGTCAGACGGCGGGCTTTATTGGCCCCTTTCGCCAGCGCGCGTGCCGCCACTTCCGCCATGCCGTCATCGGCACCGGCGATCACTATCTGCGTCTCGGCATTCAGGTTGGCAATATAGGTGCCGGTGCCTTCCATCAGGGTTTCCACCTGCGCAAGCGTTAAGCCCATGATCGCCGTCAGGCCGTAGCCGTGCGGATACGCCTGCTCCATCAGATCGCCGCGCAGGGCCACCAGCGTCAGGGCATCAGAGAAGTCGAGCGCCCCGGAGAGCACCGCCGCAGGATAGGCCCCGATAGAGAGGCCGCTGACGATATCCGGTGCCACACCGCGACGCTCCAGCTCACGCGCCCAGGCGACGCCGGCGATCAGCAGTGCGAGCTGCACCGCGCGGGTGTGCTGCAGCGCCGCCGGGGAGTCGAGCGCGTCCACCTCGCTGGCACCCAGCACTTCACGCGCCTGAGCCAGCTCGGTTCCCGGCAGGTTGTGCAGCATACCGGGATGTTGCGTCCCCTGCCCCGGAAAGGTAAACAGGATCTTCATTGTTCCTCCCATGCCCAGGGGTTCGCCGTCAGGCGCGGCCCCCGGTCGGTTTTCAGTAACGTTTTCCCATCACGTAGCCATTCGTTGAGCGCAAATCCACCCAGCGGCGTCTCGACCTGGGTATCGGCCCGGCACAGCGCGCCTTCAAGGTGCGACTGCCAGGCCTGCAAAACATCAGGAGAGAGAGGCTGCGGCGCGCGGATCAGCAGATCGAGATCGCTGTCGGCGTGGATCACCGCAATGCCAGTCGCCAGCGCATAGCCGGTGCTGCCGGTAATGCCCCAGGTCCATGGCCAGGGTGTGCGGGAGAGCTGTACCGCCACCTGAACCGGTGGCTGAGTGATAAAGGGCGAGCGCAGCAGACTCGCTTCTGCGCTCAGCTGTTCGGGGGAGACGATACGGGCAATCTGGTCGGGGTTAACCCAGCCCGCCGCGCGTTGATCGCGTCTCAGGCCGCGTACCCCTACCGGAATACGCCCGTTACCATCAACATCACGCCGCACCACCACCGGTAGCCCGGTGTGCCAGGCCGTATCCACCCAGGGCTCGTGGATCGCCTCGAGCGCATCCCGGGTGGTCAGCCAGATTAAGTCGTGCGGGCGTAATGTTGTGGTCATGATTACATTCCTGAAGTCAGCGAGATAAACAGCGGCAGCGACAGGATACACAGGACGGAGCTTAACAGCAGCACCGCTTCCGCATCCGGAGACTGTACGCCAAAGCGGTTACCAAACACGACGCCAAAGAAACCGGCGGACAGGGCAATCATCAGGATAGCGGTAATCGCGACCGAGCCGTGCAGACCGAAGATCAGCACAATACCCCAGGCAATCGCCGGTTGGATCAGCAGCTTGGTGATGGTGGCGCTAATCACCATGGTGTTGATCTGCAGCTTACGGGCAGACAGGATCACGCCGGTCAGGAACAGCGCCGCCGCAGTGGCCGACAGGCCCAGAGGCTTGATGGAAGCCAGCACCAGGTCCGGCATTTTGATGCCAATAGCGGACAAAATCACACCCAGCAGCGGGCCCATCACAATCGGTTTTTTAATGGAACGCCACATCAGCACCGGCAGCATCGCCAGGGTTGAACCACTGCTTGTCCCTTCCGCACGCGCTTTTTCGCGCTCCAGAATCAGCAGACAGAACGGCGTCATCAGCACGGAACCACAGGCGATAGAGACCGCCACAGAAAGCGACGTCGCTGAACCTTCCCCCAGCACGCTACCCAGAATCGGCAGACCCAGCGCGGCATAGTTCGGCAGCGCCACGGTCAGGGTCAGCACGGCGGCATCCTGCGGCGACTTTTTAAAGACCTTAGTGGCGAGGAAATAGATAGCCGCATAGGTGATCCACATCGCGAGGGTCAGAACCAGGATCAGCGGCGACTGGGCGATAATACCTGACCAGGACGTTTGCACCGTGGCGCTGAACAGCGCAGCGGGCAGTGCAAAATCCATCACGAAGATATTAAGCAGAGACACATTTTTGTTATCTACCATTTTGGCTTTACCGGCCCAGAAACCGAGCAGCATGATGACAAAAATGGGGGCAAGGGCATGAACAATCACATAAGTCATAAATCACCTGTAAAAAAAGAAGTTTAAGCACTGACGCGATGGTTATTATTTTCAGGATGCAGGCTCCTGCATGGGCGCAACGGGTGCGCCCACGGGGCAGGCATCTGGCAGGTCTTTTCTTTTTGGTGTTACCAGCTGGCTCGCATACGTTCGCGTACAAGAGCAGAGCTGTGGCGATTGTCGGCACCCAGACGGCTTTTCAGCGTCGGATCCCGGCGAGCGTCATCAATGGCCTGTTGTAAGGTGGTCTTCACCAGCGCCAGATCGAGAGATGAAGGTGCGTCCGGATTGCTGATATCCAGCAGGTTTTCCAGCAGCCCCAGCGTGGCGTAGTTACTGATGTCATACGCCATTGGCGGGATGGTTGCCGCCAGTTTTTCCAGAGCCTCCACGGTACGCAGCGTGATGCGCGCGGCTGACTCTTTGCCCATCGCGTGGATCAACACGCCCGGGTCGTTAAAGGCGATCAGCCGGTTGGCCTGATAGCCATGGGCCAGAAACGCCCCGGACATCGCTTTCCCGACGATAAGACCAATCACCGGATGGCCCGCCAGACGGGCATTCGCATAGGCTGCTGCGGCACCGGCCAGCGCCTGATGAATACCAAATCCCTCTTCGCGACGGCCATAGGCCTGGCTCGGGACGTCGATCACCGCCACAATCGGGCGCTTAACCGCTTTATCAGCATCGGCCGCGACGGTTTCACTCACCACTTTGGCCAGGGTCCAGCCTTCCAGCAGACCGACCTCGCCACGTGCGGCACGCGGGTAGTGATTGTTGGCATCTGGCACCACCGCGACAAAGCGCACCGCTTCGCCATTCAGCTCGCCATCTGCCGCCTGAACCGACGGGCAGAGCCCTTCCAGACGTTTGGCATTCGGGGCCAGGGTTTCCAGCCAGAGCTCACCACGGCTAATTGAAGTACTCATCATTTCACCTCCCGGGCAAAGAGCGCGTGAATCTGTTCGGTATCCGCCTGTTTGCGGGTGTCAAACTGGGACAGGCGTTCGAGATACCAGTCGTAATTGTCAGTGCGATGTTTTGCCGGCACGCCTTTGGCAATCGCGTCGTTCATTGCCGCTTTCACCGCGTTCACGCCGTCGCCCACCAGGGCATCCACCAGCCCGCTTTCGTAGCGAATTTCGCCCCCGGTCATGCTCCAGATGAACGGCCGGTCGCGGGAGTCGTACTCTTCAATCCCCGCTTCCTGCTCGATAACCTGCGGGCCGTTGAGGCCCAGACGCGCTTCGCGGGTGACAATCAGGTAGCTGCACAGCGCCGCCGCGATGGACATCCCGCCGAAGCAGCCCACGGTCCCGGCAACAATCCCGACCACCGGGGTATAGCGGCGCAGATCGACAATCGCCGCGTGGATATCGGCAATCGCCGCCAGGCCAAGATTCGCCTCCTGCAGACGCACGCCGCCGGTTTCAAGGCTCAGTACCGCCTGGGTTGGAATGCCGTTGCGGTTATCTTCTGCCGCCAGTTCCAGCGCCGCCGCCATTTTGGCACCGGACACTTCGCCCATGCTGCCGCCCTGGAACGCGCCTTCTATCGCCACCACCACCGCAGGTTTGCCGTTGATGGTGCCTTTCGCCACCACCATGCCGTCATCGGCCTGCGGGACGATGCCCTGCGGCCCCAGCCACGGAGACATGATCCCTTCAAACGGATCCAGCAGTTCGCGGAAGCTGCCCTCGTCGAGCAGGGCCTGCGCCCGCTGGCGCGCTTTTAATTCGATAAAGCTGCTGTCATCACGCATGGCTCACCCCCTCAAAGACCTGTTCGATACGAATGCGTGCCACGCCCGGCGTGGCGCCAAAGTCGTGAATGGTTAGCTTGCCCGCCGGCAGGCTGCTGACGGTCTGCAGTCTGTTGAACAGCGCATCCCAGCGGCCACGGCTGTTATCGACAGAGGTGGTGATCTCGATAGTTAATGTCTGGCCCTGGTCGGCGGTAAATAACACCTCCATATCCCCGGAGCCCACAACGCCTGCCAGCGCTTTGCCGTTCAGGGCACGGCTGGCGGGCAGAGTTAAGGTAATTTTTTCCATAACATCCTCTTAATTCGCTAAATAAGGCGTCTCTATGCGGTCAAGGAACAGCGTGGCGGCCAGCAGATCAGCCGCGCCGCCCGGAGAGGCATTGAGCAAGAGCATCTGTTTATCTAATAACGCGAGCGCGCGTTGCCCCTCAGGCTGTGCGGTGCCGCCGGCGGCCAATACCGCCCGGGCCCCGTCCTGCATGGCGTCTAACCCCTCCATCCCGGCGCGCGAGAGCACGCAGGTATCGGTTAACGAGGTCATGATCGCCATCAGCGCATCAAGCCGGGCATGGGCTTCGCCACTGCCGTTAAGACGGCTCAGACGAAGCTGCGGCAGCGCCCGCTGCATAATGTGCGGAAACGCCTGCTGCGCCTCTTCGCGCGCGCCGGGCACCTGATAACGGTGGGTGGCGCGCAGCCCTTTACTGAATACTTTCGGCGCGGCGTCATCCGGCAGTTTCGCCAGCTGCGCGGCGGTATCGGCTACCGTCCGGGCTCTGGCACTGCCGCCGAGCATCGCCACGGCGCTGACCAACAATCCCAGCGCCCAGATAGCGCCCCGGTGGGTATTCACCCCGCCGGTGGCGGCCATCATCTGCTGCTCGCCTTCGCGCCCCAGCCGACCTACGGTTTGCCGTAGCGAGATATCGGCCGGACGCTGCCAGCTTTGCAGCGCCAGCGCCTGAAACGTGGGGGTCAGGCTGTGCGCCGAACGCTCCATCAGCGCGAGCGACAGATCCTGGTGCGCGCCGTTCCCCCGACTGTCCACCAGACCGGGTTTCGGGCTCAGTCGCGCTTCGTCAATCAGACACTGCGTGGCGGTTCGCGCCAGCCATTCGGCACCGCCTTCAACCTGAATCTGGGGCAGAAGTTTCATTACCAGCTCCGGAATTTCGCAGGTGGGTTGTACAGACCGCCTGACCATTCAACCAGGTCAGACACGCTGCCTGCCGCCAGTAGAGAGCGGGTGGCGTCGGTGCGGCGAATGCCCATATCTTCCGGGTAGAGCACTTTGCCACTCTGGCGCAGCTCGACGACGCGTTTTGCGTCCACACCCAGACCGATATCGGTGATCCCGGCAACGGCCGCGACCATGGCCCGGCGCTCTTCCAGATCTTTCGCCCGGTAGAGGTAAGCAATCCCCTCTTCCGTCAGCACGTGGGTGACGTCATCGCCGTAAATCATGACCGGGGCCAGCGGCATACCGGAGGCTTTCGCCACCTCGACGGCGTCGAGTTTTTCCACGAAGGTTGGCTTCACGCCCGCCTGGAAGGTTTCCACCATCTGCACCACCAGCTTTTTACCGCGCTGCATTGGGTCAGGCTCGGTGATCATGTTCAGCCAGGCCGGGGTGGCATGACGACGACCGTGCGGGTCGTGGCCCATGTTGGGTGCCCCACCGAAGCCGGAGAGACGGCCGCGGGTCACGGTTGAGGAGTTGGCATAGCCATCCACCTGCAGCGTCGAGCCGATAAACATATCCACCGCGTACTGACCTGCCAGCTGACAGAAGGCGCGGTTAGAACGCATGGAGCCGTCGGCACCGGTAAAGAACACGTCCGGACGGGCACGGATATACTCCTCCATCCCCAGCTCGCCGCCGAAGCAGTGCACGCTTTCGACCCAGCCGCTTTCAATGGCGGGGATCAGCGTTGGATGCGGGTTCAGCGTCCAGTGTTTACAGATTTTGCCTTTCAGGCCGAGCTGTTCGCCGTAGGTCGGCAGCAGCAGTTCAATGGCGGCAGTGTTGAAGCCGATACCGTGGTTCAGCGACTGAACCTGGTGTTCCGCATAGATGCCTTTGATGGCCATCATCGCCATCAGGATATGTTCCTGTTTGATCAGGCGCGGGTCACGGGTGAACAGCGGTTCGATAAAGAACGGCTTGTCCGCCACTACCACGAAATCGATCCAGGAGCCGGGGATATCCACGCGCGGCAGATCGCACTCGTCGTCCACCAGCTCGTTCACCTGGGCGATGACGATGCCGTCGTGGAAGGCGGCGGCTTCGACCAGCGCCGGGGTATCCTCGGTGCTGGCACCGGTATAGAGGTTACCTTTACGGTCCGCTTTAAAACCGGCAATCAGCGCCACGTTTGGCGACAGATCCACATACAGGCGGGAGTAGAGTTCGATGTAGGTGTGGATGGCACCAATCTCCAGTTGCCCGTCTTCCAGCAGCTGCGAAATACGCAGGCTTTGGGTACCAGAGAAGGAGAAATCGAGTTTGCGGGCGATACCCTTTTCAAAAATATCCAGGTGCTCGCTGCGGCCCACGCTCGGCATAATCATATGCAGGTCGTGAACGATTTGCGGGTTCACTTCGGCGAGGGATCGTGAAAGAAAATCTGCCTGTTTCTGGTTATTCCCTTCCAGTACGACTTTGTCGCCTGGGGCGATCAGTTTTTCCAGCATGGCGACAAGGTCGCCTGTTGGCAGTACCTTGCCCTGCACCGGGACGGAAGCCAGGCGGCGCGCTTTTTCAGTGCGACGCGTGTTCCAGTTCCGGGCTGGTGTTTGCCCTGATAACATTGTTAACCTCCTGATTCAGCACATCTTTAGATTTGCTTAACGTTGAGTAAAGTCTGCACCCTGGCGAGAAAGTCATCAATTAAGCGTAGAGGTGAATCATTAGCCTGAGAGTAATAATCAAGGTAAATATTTTTGATAGGGATCAGTTCATGTTTCGGAAAACCAGGCTAAACGGGGTACAATTCGGAAGCTATCGTAAATAACAGACAATAATTAGCATCACCTTTATGACCCAAATCATTCCCTCAGATTTCAACATTGCAGCCGACGAGAGTGCAGAATTTGTGCCCATGCGGGGGGTGTCGAATCGACACCTGCAGACCATGCTGCCGCGTCTCATCCGCCGTAAAGTGCTTTTTACCCCCGTCTGGCAGCGCCTTGACCTGCCGGATGATGATTTCGTTGATTTAGCCTGGAGTGAAGATCCGCTTCAGGCCCGGCACAAACCTCGTCTGGTGGTCTTTCATGGTCTGGAGGGCAGCCTGCACAGCCCCTATGCTCACGGCCTGATCCAGGCGGCGAAAGCGCGCGGCTGGCTGGGCGTCGTAATGCACTTTCGCGGATGCAGCGGCGAACCCAATCGCCAGAAACGCATCTATCACTCCGGCGAAACGGAAGATGGCACCTGGTTCCTGCGCTGGCTGGCAGAGACCCACGGCCCGGCCCCTACCGCGGCGGTAGGCTATTCGCTGGGCGGAAATATGCTCGCCTGCCTGCTGGCAAAAGAGGGCGACAACATCCCGCTGGACGCCGCCGCCATCGTCTCTGCTCCGTTCATGCTGGAGCACTGCAGCTATCATATGGAGAAGGGCTTTTCGCGTGTTTATCAGCGCTATCTGCTGAACTTGCTCAAAGCCAATGCGGCACGCAAACTGAAAGCTTACCCGGATACGCTGCCGGTCAGTCTGCAGCAGCTGAAGAAAGTGCGCCGCATCCGCGAATTTGACGATCTGATCACCGCCAAAATTCACGGCTTTGCCGATGCTATTGACTACTATCGTCAGTGCAGCGCCATGCCGGTGCTGAGCAAGATCACCAAACCGGTGCTGATTATTCACGCGAAAGACGATCCCTTTATGGATCATCACTCAATACCGGCGCAGGCGTTTCTGCCCGCTAACGTGCAGTACCAGCTGACCGAACATGGCGGGCACGTGGGCTTTGTCGGCGGCACGCTGCGTCGCCCGACCATGTGGCTGGAAACGCGTATCCCGGACTGGCTGACCACATACCTGGAACCGATAAGATGATTATTCCCTGGCAAGATCTGGCTCCCGAAACGCTGGATAATCTGATTGAAAGCTTTGTGTTACGCGAAGGCACCGATTATGGTGAACAGGAGCTTTCGCTTGAGCAGAAGGTCGCCGACGTCAGGCGCCAGCTGCAAAGCGGTGAGGTGCTGGTCGTATGGTCCGAGCTGCACGAAACCGTCAACATCATGCCTCGCAATCAATTTCGCGGTTAACCGCGACCTCTTTCCACTCAGGGAGTTGCTATGTCCGCCAGACATCCGGTTATTGCCGTTACAGGGTCGAGTGGTGCAGGTACCACCACCACCAGCCTCGCTTTTCGTAAGATCTTCTCCCAGCTGCATCTGCGCGCCGCGGAAGTGGAAGGCGACAGCTTTCACCGCTACACCCGTCCTGAGATGGACATGGCTATCCGCAAAGCCCGGGATATGGGCAAACACATCAGCTACTTTGGCCCGGATGCCAACGACTTTGGCCTGCTGGAGCAAACCTTCGCCGAATACGGGCGAAGCGGCACCGGCCAGGCGCGCAAATACCTGCATACCTATGACGAAGCGGTCCCCTGGAACCAGGTGCCGGGCACCTTCACCCCCTGGCAGCCCCTGCCGGAACCCACCGACGTGCTGTTTTATGAAGGCCTGCATGGCGGGGTGGTGACGCCACAGCACGACGTGGCGCGCCATGTCGATCTGCTGGTAGGTGTAGTCCCTATTGTGAACCTGGAGTGGATCCAGAAGCTGACGCGGGATACCAGCGAACGCGGCCACTCCCGCGAGGCGGTGATGGACTCCGTGGTGCGCTCGATGGAGGATTACATCAACTTCCTGACGCCGCAGTTTTCCCGCACCCACATTAACTTCCAGCGCGTCCCGACCGTGGATACCTCTAACCCCTTTGCTGCCAAAGGCATCCCGTCGCTGGACGAGAGCTTCGTGGTGATCCATTTCCGCAATCTGGACAATATCGATTACCCCTGGCTGCTGGCGATGCTGCAGGGTTCGTTTATTTCGCACATCAATACGCTGGTGGTCCCGGGCGGGAAGATGGGGCTGGCGATGGAGTTAATCATGACGCCGCTGGTGCAGCGGTTGATGGAAGGCAAGAAGATCGATTGAGGATTTTTGCCCGGTGGCGCTACGCCTACCGGGCAATGGGATTACGCCCCGATCACTTCATACGAGTGGGTAATCTTGACCGCTTTCTCCAGCATCAGCGCCACGGAGCAGTACTTCTCGGCTGAGAGATCCACCGCACGGGATACCGCCGCGTCTTTCAGCTCTTTACCGGTCACCACGAAGTGAAGATTGATATGGGTGAACAGGCGCGGTGCCTCTTCACGACGCTCTGAGGTCAGTTTTACTTCGCAGTCAGTCACATCATGACGCCCTTTTTGCAGGATCGACACCACGTCGATCGCGCTGCATCCGCCTGCCGCCATCAGGACCACTTCCATCGGACTTGGCGCTTTGTCACCGGAGTTGCCATCCATCAAAATCTGGTGCCCGGAAGCCGACTCACCGAGGAACGTTAACCCTTCAACCCATTTCACACGTGCTTGCATTTGTATTAACTCCAGGAGTGCATTTTTCCTGACAGATTACGCGTCAGTAACAATTCTGACAACGGAAGTCGACCTGCATCAAGCTGAAGCGAGACACCAGGAGACAGGCGGCAAAAGCTATGCTAAAACAGTCGAGATGCTACAGTAATACATTGACGTTGCACATGTATGCAGAGGACATCACACATTACAGGCTGCTAATTATTGTGACAGCCAGTCCCCAGGCAGGGGAAAGAATTCGATTGTAACCCCAGAGTACAGGTACAGAGCCAGACTCTGGAGACAGCTTATAACAGAGGATAACAGCGCATGGTGCTTGGCAAACCGCAAACAGACCCGACTCTCGAATGGTTCTTGTCTCATTGCCATATTCATAAGTACCCATCGAAGAGCACGCTGATTCACCAGGGTGAAAAAGCGGAAACGTTGTATTACATCGTCAAAGGCTCAGTGGCAGTGCTGATCAAAGATGAAGAAGGTAAAGAGATGATCCTCTCTTACCTGAATCAGGGAGATTTCATCGGCGAACTGGGCCTGTTTGAAGAAGGTCAGGAGCGTAGCGCCTGGGTTCGTGCTAAAACTGCCTGTGAAGTGGCTGAGATCTCTTATAAGAAATTCCGCCAGCTGATCCAGGTCAACCCGGACATCCTGATGCGCCTCTCTTCGCAGATGGCTCGCCGTCTGCAGGTCACGTCCGAGAAAGTGGGTAACCTCGCCTTCCTCGACGTAACGGGCCGCATCGCTCAGACCCTGCTGAACCTGGCGAAACAGCCAGACGCCATGACCCACCCGGACGGTATGCAAATTAAAATTACCCGTCAGGAAATTGGTCAGATCGTCGGATGTTCTCGTGAGACAGTGGGTCGTATCCTGAAAATGCTGGAAGATCAAAACCTGATTTCTGCCCACGGTAAAACCATCGTGGTTTACGGAACACGTTAATTCCGCTAAAACGGCGTGGCATCGCAGGATGACACGCCGTTTTTGTCTCTATCCCCATGTGGCGCAGGCTCATTTATCACCCGGAAGTTAACTACGCACTGCGGCAAACCCTGGTGTTGTGTCTCCCCGTGGCTGTGGGTTTGATCTTCGGTCATCTGCAACAAGGTCTGCTCTTTTCTCTCGTTCCTGCCTGCTGCAACATTGCCGGTCTGGACACCCCGCATAAACGCTTTTTTAAACGCCTGACCATTGGCGGCTGCCTGTTCGCCGGCTGTAGCCTGGCCGTGCAGCTGTTGCTGGCCCGGGATATTCCGCTGCCCCTCATTCTGACCGTGCTGGCGATGACGCTGGGGGTCACGGCTGAGATCAGCGCCCTGCATGCCCGGCTGCTGCCCGCCTCGCTGATTGCGGCTATCTTTACCCTGAGTCTGGCGGGGAACATGCCGGTCTGGGAGCCGCTACTCCTCTATACGCTGGGCACCCTCTGGTACGGGCTGTTTAACTGGTTCTGGTTCTGGATGTGGCGCGAACAGCCGTTGCGAGAGTCGCTGAGCGTGCTCTATCAACAGCTGGCAGAGTATTGCGAAGCCAAATACACCCTGCTGACGCAGCACACCGATCCTGAAAAATCGTTGCCGCCGCTGCTGGCCCGCCAGCAGAAGGTGGTGGACCTGATCAGCCTCTGCTATCAGCAGCTGCATATGCTGGCGGCCAACAGAAATCATGAATACAAACGCCTGCTGCGCACCTTCCAGGTGGGGCTGGATCTGCAGGAGCACATCTCCGTCAGCCTGCATCACCCGAAGGAGGTGCAAAAGCTGGTGGAGCGCAGCCACGCCGAAGCGGTGATCCGCTGGAACGCGCAGACCGTTGCGGCCCGTCTGCGGGTGCTGGCCGACGACATTCTCTATCATCGCTACCCCACCCGTTTCTCTATGGACAAGCAGCTTGGCGCGCTGGAGAAAATCGCCCGTCAGCACCCTGATAACCCGGTGGGGCAGTTTTGCGCCTGGCACTTCAGCCGGATTGCCCGCGTGCTGCGCACGCAGCGTCCGCTCTATCCGCGCGACCTGATGGCTGACAAACAGAAACGGCTGCCGCTGCTCCCCGCCCTGAGAAGCTACCTGTCGCTAAAATCTGCCGCCCTGCGTAACGCGGCGCGCATCAGCGTGATGCTGAGTATCGCCAGCCTGATGGGCGTGGCGCTGCACCTGCCAAAACCCTACTGGATCTTAATGACCGTGCTGCTGGTGACGCAAAACGGCTACAGCGCGACGCGGGTGCGAATTCTCCACCGGGCGGCCGGGACCCTGGCGGGACTGATTATCGCCGGTGTCACTCTGCACTTCCACGTCCCGGAGGGGTACACCCTTGCCGGCATGCTGATGGTAACCCTGGTGAGCTACCTGATCATTCGCAAGAGCTACGGCTGGGCGACGGTGGGCTTTACGGTTACGGCGGTGTATACCCTGCAGCTGCTGACCCTGAACGGCGAGCAGTTTATTATCGCCCGGCTGGCCGATACCCTGATTGGCTGCCTGATTGCCTTCGGCGGGATGGTCTGGCTGTGGCCGCAGTGGCAGAGCGGGCTGCTGCGCCAGAACGCTCACGACGCGCTGGAGGCCGATCAGGAGGCTATCCGCCTGATCCTCAGCGACGATCCGCAGCCGACACCCCTGGCCTGGCAGCGCATGAAGGTCAACCAGGCGCACAACGCCCTGTTCAACTCCCTCAACCAGGCGATGCAGGAGCCGGGCTTCAATTCGGCGTATCTGGCGGATATGAAGCTGTGGGTAACGCACAGCCAGTTTATCGTCGAGCATATCAACGCCATGACGACGCTGGCGCGGGAGCATACGATGCTGACGCCAGATCTGGCGCAGCGTTATCTGCAGTCGTGTGAAATTGCGCTTCAGCGCTGTCAGCAGCGTCTGGAGTATGACGCGCCGGGTGAGAGTGGGGACAGCAATATTCTGGAAGCGCCAGAGACCCTGACGCAAGGCCCCATGAGCACGCTGGAGCAACACCTTCAGCGCGTACTGGGGCATCTGAACACCATGCACACTATTTCGTCAGTGGCATGGCGTCAGCGTCCGCATCATGGGATCTGGTTGATCCGGCGTTTGAAGCGCACGCCGTATTAACGTTTGTGCCCGGCGGCGCTACGCTTGCACGGGCCTACGCCTGAACCACGCGCTTCACCGCCTGCGCAAAGCGGCTCATCCCTTCGTCGATATCCTCGCTCTCCACCAGCAGCGACGGCGCAAAGCGCATCACGTCCGGCCCGGCGTTGAGGACCATCGCCCCTTCACTGGCGGCGGCATAGAGAAAATCGCGCGCCCGGCCTTTGTATTGCGGTTTCAGCTCAGCGCCAATCAACAGGCCCATGCCGCGGATATCGCTGAAAACATCATATTGGGCATCGATCTGCTGGAGGTGCTTCACAAACTGCTCGCGTTTCGTCTTAACGCCGCTCAGCACCGCCGGGGTATTGATGATATCGAAGGCCGCGCCTGCCACCGCGCACGCCAGGGGATTTCCGCCGTAGGTGGAGCCGTGTGAGCCCACGTGGAACGCCGAGGCGATATCCTGGGTGGTGAGCACCGCGCTGACCGGGAAACCGCCGCCGAGCGCTTTAGCGCTGGTCAGGATATCCGGCGTCACGCCGTAGTGCATATAGGCAAACAGATCCCCGGTACGGCCCATGCCGCTCTGCACTTCATCAAACACCAGCAGGGCCTGATGCTGGTCGCACAACTCGCGCAGCCCTTTCAGGAATTCCGGCGTCGCCGCCGTCACGCCACCTTCGCCCTGGATCGGCTCAACCACCACCGCGCAGGTGTGATCGTCCATCACCGCTTTTACCGCATGCAGATCGTTAAACGGCACGTGAATGATGTCGGCCGGTTTCGGGCCAAAGCCATCGGAATACTTTGGCTGACCGCCCACGGTCACGGTAAACAGCGAGCGGCCGTGGAAGGCGTTGTGAAAGGCGATGATTTTGGTTTTGAACGGGCTGTGGCGGGTGGAGGCGTAGTAGCGCGCCAGCTTAAAGGCCGTTTCGTTGGCTTCGGTGCCGGAGTTCATAAACAGCACGCGCTCGGCAAAGGTGGCGTCGATAATTTTACGCCCCAGACGCAGCGCCGGTTCGTTGGTAAAGACGTTGCTGGTGTGCCACAGGGTTTCACCCTGGGTTTTGAGCGCCTCGACCAGCGCCGGGTGACAGTGGCCTAGCGCCGTCACCGCAATACCGCCCGCAAAATCAATGTACTCTTTACCCTGCTGATCCCAGACGCGGCTGCCTTTGCCCTTCACCGGGATAAACTCAGCCGGTGCATAAATTGGCAGGATAACTTCATCGAATGTTGCGCGCGTAATTGCAGATTGTTCAGTTGCCATGTAACCCCACCCTTTTTTAAGCAAGAAGCAGAAGTGAAAATATAATCACGAAATATGCTTAAAAAATCACTTTATGGCAACTAAAAATCAACGCTGGAGGAAATTAGCCAACAGCTGATGTCCCTGTTCGCTGAGAATGCTTTCCGGGTGGAACTGCACCCCTTCCAGATCCCATTCCCGGTGGCGGATACCCATAATCTCCCGGGTCTCGCTCCAGGCCGTCACCTCAAAGCAGTCGGGTAAGGTGGGCGGATCAATAACCAGGGAGTGATAGCGGGTCACGGTCAGGGGATTGTTGAGGCCAGAGAAGACCCCCGTCCCATTGTGCGTCACCGGAGAAGTTTTGCCGTGCATCACTTTGGCGGCACGGACAATGGTCGCGCCAAAGACCTGGGCGATGGCCTGGTGCCCGAGGCAGACGCCGAGGATCGGCAATTTACCGGCATAGTGCTGGATCACCGCCAGCGAGATCCCGGATTCATCCGGCGTGCAGGGGCCGGGAGAGATCACGATTTTCTGCGGGTTCAGCGCCGCGACCTCTTCCAGAGAAAGCACGTCGTTGCGCCGGACCACCACCTCCGCCCCCAGCTCGCAAAAATACTGGTACAGGTTCCAGGTGAAGGAATCGTAGTTATCAATCAGCAGAATCATGGCGGCTCCCGAAAAAATGGCCGCCCTATTCTACTCAGTTTCCCGGGCTTCGCTCACCACTTTGCTGAAGATTGTATTCAGCGCGCTCAGATCCCCCATCGCACCGCTCTGGTTGGCCTGGGCCCACTCTTCAGGGTCAATGTCACGCCAGTCGAGTTGATATCCGGCATGGATCGCCAGCTGTTCAAAGAAGATGCGCTGCACAATCCCGTTGCCGATGCGGAACGGATGCAGGACGTTGATTTCGCAATAGTAGTGGCTGAGGCGGTTAATGAACTCATCTTTCTCCAGCCCGACGAGATATCCCTCCTCCTCCAGATCCTGCATCAGGGCATTGCCCTCTTTTTCGATATAGGCGAAGTGGCAGAAGCGGGTATCGCCCTGGTAAATGTCCATCTCACGAATATCGCCCGCCCAGTCAAAAATATCCTGGTAGAGATGCTGGTGGATAGCGCACAGGTGCGGCAGACCGCGCAACAGCGGCCCGAGGCTCAGGGTGGCGGCACGCAGCGCGGTGAATTCATAGGCTGCCTGCGCAAGACGTTCGGCCTGACGAATGCCCAGCCGGTTACGCATCACGTTCAGTTCCGGGTAGAGGTAAGGATCGCGATCGTTGCCGTATTTATCGCTCATGCTGCCCCCTTAACGCTTCAAGACGAAGCTGGGCTTCTTCTGCGCTGAGCGTGACCAACGGGCTGTCGACCCCTTCAAGGCGGCGGCTGGCCTGGAAATTCCTGTTTCGCTGCTGTTCCCAGAGACGGGATTTTTGTTTTTCAGTGAGCTTTTTCACCTGTTACCTCCCTGATTGTGCTCGTGTTGCCACAAGTATAAGCAGCAAACTGCGGTTTCGCAGGGCGGTAAAGGCAACGCGGGCAACAACTGCCCGCGCCATCAGGGATTAAGGCAGGACTTTCGCAGAGAGGATAACTACCGGTTTTGTCGGCACATTCTGGTAAGGGCCGACGTCGTGCGTCTGCACCTGAGAAATTTTATCGGCCACGTCCATGCCTTTCACAACTTTACCAAACACCGCATAGCCAAAATCACGCTGGCCGTGGTCGAGGAAGGCGTTATCCGCCACGTTGAGGAAGAACTGGCTGGTGGCGCTGTCTTTATCGGCAGTACGCGCCATAGAGATGGTGCCGCGGCTGTTGCGCAGGCCGTTGTCCGCTTCGTTCTTGATTGGCGGGTTCGGCTGTTTCTGCTGCATCTGCTCGTTGAAGCCACCGCCCTGCAGCATAAAGCCCGGGATCACGCGGTGGAAGGTGGTGCCGTTATAAAAACCGCTGTTCACATAATCGAGGAAGTTTTTCACGGAAACGGGGGCTTTCTGACTGTTCAGTTCCAGCTCAATATTACCGGCAGAGGTGGTCAACAGAACGTGCGGGTCTCCTTTGGCGGCCAGCGCAGCAGGAGAGAGGGCTGAGAGTGCGAGTACAGCCGCAACAGCCGCCAGGGTTGATTTGAGCATGAGAATTCCTTAACAAAGCGCAGTAAAGAAAGCGAATGGCTTGATTCTAAAGAGCAGTATGAATCCAGGCCAGCCATTTACCTAATTTTACGCATTTGAAACAGATGTAACCGTCGGGCAAACTGACGCCACAGGCATTAACGTGATCTAAATCACACCAAAAACTGCAATTTTCGTTTAATTAATCATAAAAGATTTAATTAGATCACATTCACGCTTAAAATCTGGCCGCTCGCAGCGCCGTCAACGCGCTTTACCTTTCTATTCACAGGCCAGTCATGACTAACAGCAATCGTATCAAGCTCACATGGATCAGCTTTTTCTCCTACGCCCTTACCGGTGCGTTGGTGATCGTCACCGGGATGGTGATGGGAAATATCGCAGACTATTTCAACCTGCCCGTTTCCAGCATGAGTAACACCTTCACCTTCCTTAACGCCGGGATCCTGATCTCCATTTTCCTGAACGCCTGGCTGATGGAAATTGTCCCGCTGAAAACGCAGCTCCGTTTCGGCTTTGTGCTGATGGTCGCCGCCGTCGCAGGCCTGATGCTCAGCCACAGCATCGCCCTGTTCTCCGCCGCTATGTTTGTCCTCGGGCTGGTCAGCGGGATCACCATGTCCATCGGGACATTTCTCATTACCCACATGTATGAAGGCCGCCAGCGCGGGGCGCGTCTGCTGTTCACCGACTCCTTCTTCAGCATGGCCGGGATGATCTTCCCGATGGTGGCCGCGGCGCTGCTGGCCCGTAGCATCGAGTGGTACTGGGTTTACGCCTGCATCGGTCTGGTCTATGTGGCGATTTTTGTCCTGACCTTCGGCTGTGACTTCCCTGTTCTCGGCAAAAAAGCCCAGACCACCAGCGAGCCGGTGGTGAAAGAGAAGTGGGGTATTGGGGTGCTGTTCCTCTCCGTTGCGGCCCTGTGCTATATCCTCGGCCAGCTGGGCTTTATCTCCTGGGTGCCGGAGTACGCCAAAGGACTGGGGCTGAGCCTGAACGATGCTGGTCAGCTGGTGAGTGACTTCTGGATGTCGTACATGTTCGGCATGTGGGCGTTCAGCTTTATCCTGCGCTTCTTCGATCTGCAGCGGATCCTCACCGTGCTGGCAGGTGCTGCCACCGTGCTGATGTACCTGTTCATCAACGGTTCGCCGGAACATATGCCGTGGTTTATCCTGACGCTCGGCTTCTTCTCCAGCGCCATTTACACCTCGATCATTACTCTGGGCTCTCTGCAGACCAAAGTAGCCTCGCCGAAACTGGTTAACTTCGTACTCACCTGCGGCACCATCGGCACCATGTTGACCTTCGTGGTCACCGGCCCGATTGTGGCCCACAGCGGCCCGCTGGCGGCGTTACACACCGCTAACGGTCTCTATGCCGTGGTGTTCGTGATGTGCCTGGTGCTGGGCTTTGTGACCCGCCACCGTCAGCACAACACTGGCGCAGCGACGCACTGATTACTCACGCCCCTTTGCTTCCCGCAGAGGGGCTGTTTCGGGTAAAGCACACCTCTTCCCCGCCGTTATCCATCTGGATCCACGTCTGCGCCAGCTGCGTGGTGGCAATCACCCTTCCCTGACGAATCGACCAGCGCACCGGCACCTGACAGCGCACCGCATCAAAGCCCGTCTCCGCAGGCAGGATCACCAGGTTAGCCGGGTTGCCCGTTTCGATACCGTAATCGCTCAGGCCAAAGGTTCGCGCGCTGTTGTGGGTGATCAGATTGAGCCCGCTGTCGATCTGCTGATAGCCCATCATCTGACAGACGTGCAGCCCCATATGCAGGACCTGCAACATGTTGCCGGTGCCCAGCGGATACCAGGGGTCAAACACGTCGTCATGGCCGAAGCAGACGTTAACCCCCGCCTCCAGCAGCTCCTTCACGCGGGTGATACCCCGCCGTTTCGGGTAGTCGTCAAAGCGCCCCTGCAGATGAATATTCACCAGCGGATTGGCGACGAAGTTAATCCCGGAGAGCTTCAGCAGGCGGAACAGCCGCGAGGTGTAAGCCCCATTGTAAGAGTGCATGGCGGTGGTATGGCTGGCAGTCACGCGCGGACCGATGCCCGCCTCATACGCCAGCGTTGCCACCGTTTCGACAAACCGCGACTGCTCGTCGTCAATTTCATCACAGTGAATATCCAGCGGTCGGTCGTACTTCTTCGCCAGTTCAAAGGCGATATGCAGCGACTGCACGCCGTACTCGCGGGTGAACTCAAAGTGCGGGATGGCGCCCACCACGTCGGCCCCCAGCCGTAACGCCTCTTCCAGCAGAGCGGCGCCGTTGGGATAAGAGAGGATCCCCTCCTGCGGGAAGGCCACGATCTGCAGCTCGACCCACGGAGCCACCTCCTGCTTCACCTCCAGCATCGCCTTCAGGGCGGTGAGCGTCGGGTCGGAGACGTCCACATGGGTACGCACAAACTGGATGCCATTGGCGATCTGCCACTTCAGAGTCTTCCACGCCCGGGCTTTGACATCCTCATGGCTGAGCAGCGCCTTGCGCTCCGCCCAGCGTTCGATGCCCTCAAACAGCGTGCCGGACTGGTTCCAGTTCGGCTCGCCCGCGGTCTGGGTGGTATCGAGATGAATATGCGGCTCGATAAAGGGTGGCAGGGCCAGCCCACCGCGGGCGTTTAACACTTCATAACTTTCGCTGTGTCCGTCGCCCGTCGGGGTGATTTCGCCGAAACGACCGTTCTCAATAGCCAGTTGCCAGAGTCCGTCCCGACCCGGTAACCGGACGTTCTGGATAAGCCAAAGCGGTGCTGTAGACATCGTATTCTCCCGAAGAAGGGGGCTGAAATTTAGGGGTAACGAAAATTAAAGATTAGGCCCCTAATTTGTACACAAAATCGGCTATCACGAAAAGCCTGCTATTTCCGCAACTTATAAAAAACCTGACAAATCAGTGATCTACTCACTAAGGAGTAGGTGAAGGCGTATTTGATTTGCATCAATAAGCGGCTTTGCTGAATCGTTAAGGTAGGTGGTAATAGAAAAGAAATCGAGGCAAAAATGAGCAAAGTCAGACTCGCGATTATCGGTAACGGCATGGTCGGTCACCGCTTTATTGAGGATCTTCTTGATAAAGCCGATGCCGCCCGGTTCGACATTACCGTGTTCTGTGAAGAACCCCGTAAGGCGTACGACCGCGTGCACCTCTCCTCCTATTTCTCTCACCATACCGCCGAAGAGCTTTCTCTGGTGCGCGAAGGTTTTTACGAGAAACATGGCGTGAAGGTGCTGGTGGGCGAACGCGCTATCACCATCAACCGTCAGGAAAAAGTGATTCATTCCAGTGCGGGACGCACGGTTTTTTACGACAAACTGATCATGGCGACTGGCTCTTACCCGTGGATCCCACCGATCAAAGGGTCAGAAACTCAGGACTGCTTCGTCTATCGCACCATTGAAGATCTCAACGCCATCGAATCCTGCGCCCGTCGCAGTAAACGCGGCGCGGTGGTCGGCGGCGGTCTGCTCGGCCTCGAAGCCGCTGGCGCGCTGAAAAACTTAGGCGTTGAAACCCACGTCATCGAATTTGCCCCGATGCTGATGGCAGAGCAGCTCGACCACATGGGTGGCGATCAGCTCAAACGCAAAATTGAGAGCATGGGTGTAAAAGTCCACACCAGCAAAAATACCAAAGAGATCGTGCAGGAAGGCACCGAGGCGCGCAAAACCATGCGCTTCGCCGACGGCAGCGAGCTGGAAGTGGACTTCATCGTCTTCTCCACCGGTATTCGTCCACGCGACAAGCTGGCTACCCAGTGCGGCCTGGCGGTTGCCCAGCGCGGCGGCATCATGATCAACGCCACCTGCCAGACCTCCGACCCGGATATCTACGCCATTGGCGAGTGCGCCAGCTGGGAAAATCACGTCTACGGTCTGGTTGCCCCGGGCTACAAAATGGCGCAGGTCGCCGTTGACCACATCCTCGGTAACGAAAATGCCTTCGAAGGCGCAGACATGAGCGCCAAGCTGAAACTGCTGGGCGTGGACGTCGGCGGTATTGGTGATGCGCATGGCCGTACGCCTGGCGCTCGCAGCTACGTTTATCTTGATGAAAGCAAAGAAGTCTATAAGCGTCTTATCGTCAGCCAGGACAACAAAACCCTGCTCGGTGCGGTGCTGGTGGGTGATACCAGCGACTTCGGCAACCTGCTGCAGCTGGTGCTGAACGCCATCGAACTACCGGAAAACCCGGACGCGCTGATCCTCCCTGCCCACGCTGGCAGCGGTAAGCCTTCGATTGGCGTCGATAAACTGCCAGACAGCGCGCAGATTTGCTCCTGCTTCGATGTCACCAAAGGCATGCTGATTTCTGCCATCAATAAAGGCTGCCACACCGTGGCGGCGCTGAAAGCCGAAACCAAAGCCGGTACCGGCTGCGGCGGCTGTATCCCGCTGGTCACTCAGGTGCTCAACGCCGAGCTGGCGAAACAGGGTATCGAAGTGAACAACAACCTGTGCGAGCACTTCGCCTACTCTCGCCAGGAGCTGTACCACCTGATCCGCGTGGAAGGCATCAAATCCTTCGACGAGCTGCTGCAGAAACACGGCCAGGGTTACGGGTGTGAAGTCTGTAAGCCGACCGTCGGTTCTCTGCTGGCCTCCTGCTGGAATGAGTATGTCCTCAAGCCGCAGCACACCCCGCTGCAGGATACCAACGACAACTTCCTGGCTAACATCCAGAAAGACGGTACTTACTCGGTGATCCCACGCTCTGCCGGCGGTGAAATCACGCCGGAAGGTCTGGTGGCGGTGGGCCGCATCGCCCGCGAATTTAACCTGTACACCAAAATCACCGGTTCCCAGCGTATCGGCCTGTTCGGTGCGCAGAAAGACGACCTGCCGGAAATCTGGCGTCAGCTGATTGAAGCGGGCTTCGAAACCGGTCATGCCTATGCCAAAGCGCTGCGTATGGCGAAAACCTGCGTCGGCAGCACCTGGTGCCGTTACGGCGTGGGCGACAGCGTCGGCTTCGGCGTTGAGCTGGAAAACCGCTACAAAGGCATCCGTACCCCGCACAAAATGAAGTTCGGCGTCTCCGGCTGTACCCGTGAATGTGCCGAAGCACAGGGTAAAGACGTGGGTATCATCGCCACTGAGAAAGGCTGGAACCTGTACGTCTGCGGTAACGGCGGGATGAAACCGCGTCATGCAGATCTGCTGGCGGCGGATATCGATCGTGAAACGCTGATCAAGTACCTCGACCGCTTCATGATGTTCTACATCCGTACCGCGGACAAACTGACCCGTACCGCGCCGTGGCTGGATAACCTCGAAGGCGGCATCGACTACCTGAAGTCCGTTATTATCGACGACAAACTCGGCCTGAACGCGACGCTGGAAGAAGAGATGGCGCGCCTGCGTGACGCCGTGATTTGTGAATGGACTGAAACCGTCAACACCCCGGCGGCGCAGGTTCGCTTCAAACACTTTATCAACAGCAACCAGCGCGACCCGAGCGTGCAGGTGGTGCCAGAGCGCGAACAGCATCGCCCCGCAACGCCTTATGAACGCATTCCGGTCATGCTGGTGGAGGAAAACGTATGAGCCAGTGGGTAAACATCTGCAAAATCGACGAGATCCTGCCTGCCACCGGCGTGTGCGCGCTGTTAGGTCATGAGCAGGTTGCCATTTTCCGCCCGCGTCACGACGAACAGGTCTTTGCCATCAGCAATATCGACCCGTTCTTCGAGGCCAGCGTGCTCTCCCGCGGGATCATCGCCGAACATCAGGGCGAGCTGTGGGTTGCCAGCCCGCTGAAAAAGCAGCGTTTCCGCCTGAGTGACGGCCACTGCATGGAAGATGAGAGTCACTCCGTGAAGCACTATGACGTGCGTGTCAAAGACGGCAAGGTGCAGTTACGCGGTTAATTATTTACAGGGAGGCGCAATGCCTCCCTTTTTTAAATTTTTTCTTTTATTTTTCAGGATAATCAAGCCATGTTTACAGACACTATCAATAAGTGTGCGGCTAATGCTGCGCGTATTGCACGCCTCAGTAAAAACAGTCCTCTCGGGTTCTGGATCAGCTCCGCCATGGCGGGTGCCTATGTCGGGCTGGGGATTATTTTAATTTTCACCCTCGGCAATCTGCTCGATCCCGCCATTCGTCCGCTGGTGATGGGCGCCACCTTTGGTATCGCCCTGACCCTGGTCATCATCGCCGGTTCTGAACTGTTTACCGGTCACACCATGTTCCTGACGCTGGGCGTTAAAGCGGGCACCATCACTCAGGGTCAGATGTGGGCGATCCTGCCGCAAACCTGGCTCGGCAACCTGGTCGGCTCGATGTTTGTCGCCCTGCTCTACAGCTGGGGCGGCGGCAGCCTGCTGCCAGTAGATACCAGCCTCGTGCACACCGTCGCGCTGGCGAAAACCTCCGCACCGGCGATGGTATTGTTCTTCAAAGGTGCGCTCTGCAACTGGCTGGTCTGCCTTGCCATCTGGATGGCGATCCGTACCGAAGGTGCCGCGAAATTTATCGCCATCTGGTGGTGTCTGCTGGCCTTTATCGCCTCCGGCTACGAGCACTCCGTTGCTAACATGACGCTGTTTGCCCTCTCCTGGTTCGGTCACCACAGCGAAGCTTATACCCTGTCAGGTATCGGCCATAACCTGCTGTGGGTAACGCTTGGCAATACCCTTTCTGGGGTTGTATTTATGGGTTGGGGTTACTGGTATGCTACCCCTAAAGCGGAGCGTCCGACTCCGGCTACCATCGCAACCGTTCAGGCGAAAGCCAACCCGTAAGAAGAGGTAATGTCGTGGATCACCTGCCTATATTCTGTCAATTACGTCATCGCGACTGCCTGCTGGTAGGGGGTGGCGATGTGGCTGAACGCAAAGCCCGCCTGCTGTTAGAGGCAGGTGCCCGGCTCACCGTCAATGCCCTTGCCTTCGCCCCGCAATTCACCGTGTGGGCGCAGGAAGGGATGCTCACCCTCGTCGAGGGTGAGTTCCAGGAATCTCTGCTCGATACCTGCTGGCTGACCATTGCCGCCACCGACGACGATGCGGTTAACCAGCGTGTCAGCAACGCCTGTGAAGCGCGGCGGATCTTCTGCAACGTGGTGGATGCGCCGAAAGAGGCGAGCTTTATCATGCCGTCGATTATCGACCGTTCGCCGCTGATGGTCGCCGTCTCCTCCGGCGGGACTTCCCCGGTACTGGCGCGCCTGCTGCGCGAAAAGCTGGAAGCGATCCTGCCCCAGCATCTGGGCCAGGTGGCGCAGTATGCCGGGCAGCTGCGCTCGCGCGTGAAAAAGCAGTTCGCCACCGTGGGCGAACGTCGCCGCTTCTGGGAAAAATTCTTCGTCAACGATCGACTGGCGCAGTCGCTGGCAAATCAGGATCGGAAAGCCGTGGAGGAAACCACCGAGCAGCTGATCAATGCTCCGCTCGATCACCGGGGCGAAGTGGTGCTGGTGGGTGCCGGTCCGGGCGATGCCGGCCTGCTGACCCTCAAAGGGCTGCAGCAGATCCAGCAGGCGGATATCGTGGTCTATGACCGTCTGGTCTCCGACGACATCATGAACCTGGTGCGCCGCGATGCGGATCGGGTGTTTGTTGGCAAACGTGCGGGCTACCACTGCGTGCCGCAGGAAGAGATTAACCAGATCCTGCTGCGTGAAGCGCAAAAAGGTAAACGCGTGGTGCGCCTGAAAGGGGGCGATCCCTTTATCTTCGGGCGCGGCGGTGAGGAGCTGGAAACCCTCTGTGAGGCGGGCATTCCGTTCTCGGTGGTGCCGGGCATTACCGCTGCCTCCGGCTGTTCTGCCTATGCGGGCATTCCGTTGACCCATCGTGATTACGCCCAGAGCGTGCGCCTGGTCACCGGCCACCTGAAAACCGGCAGCGAGCTGGACTGGCATAACCTGGCCGCCGAGAAACAGACCCTGGTGTTCTATATGGGGCTGAACCAGGCGGCGACCATTCAGGCTAAGCTGCTTGAACACGGCATGGAGGCGGATATGCCGGTTGCGCTGGTGGAAAACGGTACCGCGATCAAACAGCGCGTGGTGAGTGGTGAGTTAACCCAGTTGGGCGATCTGGCGCAGCAGGTTGAAAGCCCGGCGCTGATCGTCGTAGGCCGCGTGGTGGCCCTGCGCGACAAGCTCAACTGGTTCTCAAACCACTAAGCCAGACTGAACATATTCCCCGCAAAATGAGTAGTCCTGTTATGGACTACTCCTCTCTTACCTCTGTCGATAACATACCTTCCGCGAAAGCATATTTTCTATATATTCCCTCATGTTACAGACAAGGAAGCGTTATGTTCAAACTGGCAAAGATTGCCCTGGTTGCAGGCATCTTAACTACCCTGACGGCGTGCACCGGCCACGTGCAAAACACCAAAAATAACTGCAGCTACGACTACCTGCTGCACCCGGCGATCTCCATCTCCAAGATCATCGGTGGCTGTGGCCCGGCGGCAAATCAGTAAGTATTTTTCAGGCATAAAAAAACCGGGGATTCCCCGGTTTTTTTATTCGTGCGGTTGTCTCGCCGGGTGGCGGCTGCGCCTTACCCGGCCTACAAAACCTTACGGCTTCGCAACAAACCCAATCGCTTCGTACACCGCTTTCAGCGTCTCAGAAGCGCGCGCACTGGCTTTCTCGGCACCGTCTTTCATCACCTTCTGCAGGAAGGCTTCGTCGTTACGGAACTGGTTGTAGCGCGCCTGCAGTTCGGTCAGCATACCGGAGACCGCATCCGCCACTTCACCTTTCAGGTGACCGTACATTTTGCCTTCGAAGTGCTGCTCCAGCTCAGGAATGCTCTGGCCGGTGACACCGGAGAGGATATCCAGCAGGTTGGAGACGCCCGCTTTGTTCTGCACGTCGTAGCGCACAACAGGCGGCTCGTCGGAATCGGTCACCGCACGCTTGAGCTTTTTAACCACCGATTTCGGGTCTTCCAGCAGGCCGATAACGTTGTTGCGGTTATCATCTGACTTGGACATCTTCTTGGTCGGCTCCAGCAGCGACATCACGCGCGCACCGAATTTTGGAATGAACGGCTCTGGCACTTTAAACACATCGCCGTAAATCGCGTTGAAACGCTGGGCAATATCGCGGCTCAGCTCCAGGTGCTGCTTCTGGTCTTCACCCACCGGCACCTGGTTGGTCTGATACAGCAGAATGTCAGCTGCCATCAGGACCGGATAGTCGAACAGACCGGCGTTGATGTTTTCAGCGTAACGGGAAGATTTATCCTTGAACTGGGTCATGCGGCTCAGCTCGCCGAAATAGGTGTAGCAGTTCAGGGCCCAGCCCAGCTGAGCGTGTTCCGGCACGTGAGACTGAACGAAGATGGTGCTTTTCTCAGGATCGATACCGCAGGCCAGGTACAGCGCAAGGGTGTCGAGCGTTGCTTTACGCAACTGCTGCGGATCCTGGCGCACGGTAATGGCGTGCTGGTCAACGATGCAGTAGATGCAGTGATAGTCATCCTGCATGCCCACCCACTGACGCAGCGCACCCATATAGTTGCCAATGGTCAGTTCACCTGAGGGCTGTGCGCCACTAAATACGATGGGCTTAGTCATTTTTCAATTCCTGATTTTCACTGTGCGAAAGCCCGAGAACGGGCAGTAAATCTTTGAAGTGGTCGAAGACGAAATCCGGCTCACTCAGCGTAATGGATTCACCGTAGTTATAGCCATAGGTCAGGCCTACGGACGGGCAGCCTGCTGCCCTGGCCGCCAGAATATCATTGCGCGAATCCCCGACAAAGAGCAGCGCGTCCGGCGACAAGGATAATTTTCCTGCCACCAGCAGCAGTGGTTCGGGATGCGGCTTCTTATTCTGCACGTCATCGCCGCCGACAATCACCGAGAAGTATTTAGCGATATCCAGCGCTTCAAGCAGTGGCCCAACGAAGGCCGTAGGTTTGTTGGTCACCAGCCCGAGCGGCATGCCTTTCGCATGCAGCGCGCTCAGGGTGCCGGCCACGTCCGGGAACAGGAAGCTGCCCTCTTCCACCGTCTCTTCATAGAAACGGTTGAACAGCTTACGCAGGAGGCGAATCTGCTCTTCCTGTGGGATATCCGCGTGATCGACGCCAGGTTTGCCCTGCGCCGCACGCTGGATGGCGCGTTCCTGACGCGCCCAGGTCAGCGCGCGCTCCATCAGCACGTCGGCCCCGTTACCAATCCAGGTTATCACGCGCTCTTCGCCCGCTACCGGCAGCTCCAGCGCATACAGCGCCTGGTCAACCGCCGCGGTTAAGCCCGGCGCGCTGTCTACCAGCGTGCCGTCGAGGTCAAACGCAACGCCCCGAATTGCCTGCAAATTATTCATGACTTACCTTCGCCAGTTCGCTGCGCATTTCATCAATGACTTTTTTGTAGTCCGGCTGATCGAAAATCGCCGAACCGGCCACGAACATGTCAGCGCCCGCGGCAGCGATGTCACCGATATTGCTCACCTTCACGCCACCGTCCACTTCGAGACGGATATCAAAGCCAGATTCGTCGATGCGACGGCGCACCTCGCGCAGCTTATCCAGGGTTTGTGGAATGAAAGACTGGCCGCCGAAGCCCGGGTTAACGGACATCAGCAGGATCACGTCCAGTTTATCCATCACGTAATCGAGGTAGCTCAGCGGGGTAGCCGGGTTGAACACCAGGCCCGCCTTACAGCCATGCTCTTTGATAAGCTGCAGGGTGCGGTCAACGTGTTCAGAAGCTTCAGGATGGAAAGTGATGATGCTGGCACCCGCGGCGGCAAAATCCGGCACGATGCGGTCGACCGGCTTCACCATCAGATGTACGTCAATAGGGGCGGTCACCCCGTAGTTGCGCAGCGCCTTCAGCACCATCGGGCCGATGGTCAGGTTAGGCACGTAGTGGTTATCCATAACGTCGAAATGAACGACATCCGCACCGGCAGCCAGGGCTTTCGCGGTGTCTTCGCCCAGCCGGGCAAAATCAGCCGAAAGAATTGAGGGTGCAATCAAATACTGTTTCATCCGCATCTCCTTGAACTTTGTTTAATGGCGGGCGAAACGGCTCAGGGTAGATAGAGAGCCAGCAGTTCGTCCACCTTTTTACGTGTACCGCCGTTGCTGCTGATGCTGCGCCGGACTTTGACCTGATAATGATCCGCGGCTTTGTACCATTCGCGCGTATCAGGCGTGTCGTGATTCGAAATTAACACCGGAATTCTTTTGCTGACCAGCTTTTCCGCCATTTCCGCCAGACGCGCCTGCTCGGCAGGGCTGAAGCTGTTGGTGTGATAAGCGGTAAAGTTTGCCGTTGCCGACAGAGGGGCGTAAGGCGGATCGCAGTAGACCACCGATTCAGCGTCCGCTTTCTCCATACACTCTTCATACGAGAGGCAATGGAACTCCGCATTCTGCGCTTTTTCAGCAAAGTGATACAACTCAGCCTGCGGGAAATAAGGGCGCTTGTAGCGACCAAAAGGCACGTTGAATTGACCACGCAGATTATACCGGCACAGGCCGTTATAGCCGTGGCGGTTGAGGTAGAGGAACAGCAGCGCCCGACGGAACTTATCCTGGCTCTGGTTAAACTCAGCGCGTAGCGCGTAGTAAACGTCCGGGTTGTTGTTCTCGGGGGTAAACAGCTTACGCGCCTCATCTACGTACTCGTCGGTACGCAGCTTCACGATGTTATAGAGGTCGATGAGGTCGCTGTTGATATCCGCAAGGATATAGCGGGAGTAGTCGGTGTTGAGGAACACCGAACCCGCGCCCACAAAGGGTTCGACAAGACACTCGCCCGCAGGCAGGCGTTGTTTAATATCATCGAGCAGGGGGTATTTCCCCCCTGCCCATTTCAGAAAAGCGCGATTTTTTTTCATGCTGACTAACTGATTACACCTTCTCCGGCTGTGGAGAAAGCTCCGACAGCATCCTGCGCTTCACAGATTACTTCAAATCGGACTGAACCTGACGGATCGGCTTCGCCCATGGGTTTTTCGCCTGAACATCAGCAGGCAGTGTTGCGACCGCGCGTTTTGCTTCATCTTTCGAAGCATAGACGCCGCTCACCAGCACATACCAGGGCTGACCGTTACGGGTAGTCTCATAGACAACGAAGTTTTTCAGGTTCGACTTTTTCGCCCAGCTGTTGAGGTTGTCATAGCTGGAAGAACTGCTCAACTGCAGCGTGTAGTTGCTGGATGAGGCCGATTTCAGCGAACTCACGTTGCCGGTTGTTTTACCAGTACCGGCGGTGGCCGCAGGGGCTGCTGCCGCTGCTGGTGCCGAGGCGGTCGCGGTCGGGGCTGACGTTGCAGTCGCTTTCGGTGCCGTCGCTGTTGCAGCAGGCGTTTTCGCCGGAGCGTTGATCACGGTTTCGCTGCGCTTCGGCTGAGCGGTCGCTTTCGGCTCTTCCGCTTTGGCCACTGGCTGCGGCTTCACTTCACGCTTCGGCTCAATGACCGTCTGCTTACGTTCCTGATGCTGGGCCGGCTTAGTCTGGCGTGGCGCAGATTCTGTCGCCGCCGTCTGCTGTTGCCCGCTCGCACCGCGGATTGGCGCCACGGTTGCAGGCTCGGTCGGCAGCGTGGAGTTAACCACAACGTTGTTGACCTGCTGCTGGTTCTGCGGCTGCGTCAGCGCGTTGTTCAGATCGCCCTGCACTTCAACACGCTGCTGGCCTTCCGGGGTTGCCGGTGCCTGGCCCTGGGTTGGTGTAGACGCGACTGGCGGCAGAGAGATCTCCTGCTGGGTATTCCCGGCACTCTGTTCGGCAGAAGTCGTGCCCGGTGCAGGCTGGGTACCGTTGGCCTGATCGGCCGCATTGCCGGACAGATCGACGCTCTTCTCAACAGAGGCGTTCTGATCGGCTGGATTGCTCGACGGGGCTTTGAGTGCCGAGCCGACGCCGATGATCAGCAGCAGCAGGACCAGCACGCCCAGACCCATCATAATGTACTGGCGGGAAGCGGGCTTCGCCGGAGCGGCTTTACGCTTGCGCGGGCGACGCTCTACGGGCGCTTCGTCCACTGAATCATCTTCAGACTCATAGTCCTCTTCTTCACGCTCGTCGCGGGCAGCACGGCCACGCGAAGGACGAGGATCATCGTTTTCGAGATCGACCTCGTCAAAGTTAATTTGCGGCTCGTTATCACGTTCTGAAGATTGGCGAGTACGACCAGTACGACGATCGCTGGGATCGGGTTTCAGCTCGTCTTCTGGTTTGAATTCATCCATTTAACACCCCACTAAAAGGCTTATGCCTACGACTTTGCACATCACCTGAAGCAAAATGGCTACATTTTACCGCAGCCGGACCTTTCTAATAGTTACGCCTGCTGGCAATCAGCAATAGCGCCAAGAACCACATCGTGCGGCACACCGCCACGCACTTCACTCTTACCTATCGCAAGCGGGAGCACCAGACGCATCTCGCCTGCTAATACTTTTTTATCACGCATCATATGCGGCAAGTAGGCCTGCGCTGACATTTCACGCGGCCCCGTCACCGGTAACCCGGCACGCTCAAGCAGCGTAATAATGCGTTGCGTATCCGCCTTGCTGAACTGACCCAGACGCTCCGAGGTGCGCGCGGCCATAACCATCCCCGCCGCAACGGCCTCGCCATGCAGCCAGTTACCGTAGCCCATTTCGGCTTCGATAGCATGACCGTAGGTGTGCCCCAGATTCAGTAAAGCACGTAAGCCTGTTTCGCGCTCGTCTGCGGCCACGACTTCTGCTTTCAGCTCACAGCAGCGACGAATACAGTACGCCATCGCCTGACCATCCAGGCGCAGTAAGGCATCCATGTTCTCTTCCAGCCAGCTAAAGAACGCGCCGTCGAGAATAATGCCGTACTTGATCACTTCCGCCAGGCCCGAGGCCAGCTCACGCTGAGGCAGCGTTTGCAGACAGTCGAGATCCACCACCACCGAAGCGGGCTGGTAGAACGCGCCAATCATGTTTTTGCCAAGCGGATGGTTAACGGCCGTTTTGCCGCCAACAGAAGAGTCGACCTGCGACAACAGCGTGGTAGGGATCTGAATAAAACGGACGCCACGCTGATAGCTTGCCGCAGCAAACCCCGTAAGATCGCCAACAACACCGCCGCCTAACGCCAGCAGTGTAGTATCGCGACCATGCGGTTTTTGCAGTAATGCGGTAAAGACGGTATCCAGTACCGTCAGGCTTTTATACTGCTCGCCATCAGGCAGAATCACACTGTCGACCTTCACGCCAGCCTGTTCAAGGCGCTGACGCACGTTGTCGAGATAAAGCGGAGCCAGAGTCTCGTTGGTGACCAGCATTGCCTGATCACCCGCTTTCAGTGGTAAGAAGGAAGCTGGGTCGTTAAACAAACCAGCCGCGATAGTGATAGGGTAACTCCGTTCACCGAGAGTGACTGTAATCCTCTCCATAGCGCGACATCCACCTTAAATGCTTTTACCCGCAGGCGAGTGTATATAAAGCCAGAATCAGTTGCTTTCCAGCATATGAATAATCTGGTTTGCGACCACTTTAGCGCTCTGATCGTCTGTGCGAATGGTGACGTCGGCAATCTCTTCGTACAGCGGATTGCGTTCACCAGCCAGGGCTTCCAGAACTTCACGTGGAGGCGTCTCAACCTGCAGCAACGGGCGTTTTTTATCACGCTGCGTACGCGCCAGTTGTTTTTCGATGGTCGTTTCAAGATAGACCACGACACCGCGGGCGGAGAGACGGTTGCGAGTTTCGCGAGATTTTACAGAGCCGCCGCCAGTAGCCAGCACAATGCCCTGTTTTTCCGTAAGTTCATTAATGACTTTTTCTTCACGGTCACGGAAACCCTCTTCGCCTTCTACATCGAAGACCCAGCCCACATCAGCTCCGGTTCGTTTCTCAATCTCTTGATCAGAATCGTAAAATTCCATATTGAGTTGTTGAGCTAACTGGCGCCCAATAGTGCTTTTGCCGGCACCCATAGGCCCAACCAGAAAGATATTGCGTTTCTCTGCCATTTTTTCGGTACTACTAAGACTATTCGTTAATGGTAAACCCGCTTCACCGGTATCGGGCGTAGCAGGACATGAACTGAAACCTCATATGCGATAGAGCGAGAGTCAGACTAAAAATTATCTCAATACTCCGGCTTGTTTGGCAACAGATTAAATCACCCTGCTTGCCGCTTAAGTTATTAAGGAGTGTGATTGAGTAAGCTGATTCTCAAATCGGTACTCCTTGTATGCTAATTCATGCCCCACGTCAAACATCTGCAACAAACAGAATGCAAAATCACGCAGGGCATCGCGGGACATTAGGGCGTTGCAACCAGACGAGGGGTGATAAAAACCACTAACTCCCTGCGTTCGTTGTCTTTCCCCTGATGGCGAAAAAGCGATCCCAGTAAAGGAATACGGCTCAAGCCTGGCACACTTTCGCTGCCGGTTTTATGCCTCTGAGAAAAAATCCCGCCTAAGGCCAGCGTTTCGCCGCTTTTCACCTCGACCTGAGTTTCAATCTCCTGCTTATCGATTGCCAGGGTTTCGCCATCGGCCTGCTGCAGGATCTGGCCCGGGGCGTTCTCGCTGATGCGCAGCTTCAGGCGCACGCGCCCGTTGGCCAGCACCACTGGCGTGACCTCCATGCCCAGCACCGCCTCTTTAAACTCCACCGAGGTCGCACCGCTCTCACCGCTGGAGACCTGATAGGGGATCTCGCTGCCCTGCTTAATACTGGCGGGCTGCATGTGCGACGCCAGCAGGCGCGGGCTGGCGATAATATCGACCTGCTGTTTTTGTTCCAGGGCGGAGAGCTCGAGATCCAGCAGCCGGCCATTGATGCGCCCGATATTAAACCCCACCTGGGCAGTGGCGCTGTTGACGGCCAGATCGCTGCTGAGCATCGTCAGCTGACCCGGCTTACCGGCATCCTGCCCCTGGGCCAGATTCCACTTCACCCCCAGCTCGCGCAGGCTTTTTTCACTTATGCTAACGATATGCGCGGCCAGCTCTACCTGAGCCACGGGAATATCCATTTGCGCCACCCAGTGATGTAACGCCTCCAGCGCAGCCCGGGTGTCGCGCACCAGCAGGCGATTGGTGCGTTTGTCTACCGCCAGGCAGCCCTTCGGGCTGAGGAGCTTTTCCGCAGCCGACTGTAAATCTCCCGCATCGGCGTAAGAGAGAGAAAAACTGCGGGCCTCCAGCGGCGCGCTGAGCTGCCGTTTGGTCTGCTCGGCCTCTTTTTTGGTCTGCTGTTGCTGCTGCCAGGCGGCGGTGTGGATATAAAAAATGCCCGCCTGCTGGCGCATCACCAGCCCGGCACTGGTGACTACCGTCTGGAGCGCCTGCAGCCAGGGCACCTCATGCAGGCGCAGAGAGACGCTGCCGCTGACCTCCGGGGAAATAATGATGTTGCGGTTCTCCTGCTCCGCCAGCGCCTGCAAAAGCTGGGCAACCGGTACTTCATCCACGACCAGACTTACCGGGGCGGGCTCCGCGGCCAGCGCCTGACTGCCTATCAGCAGTAATCCCACGATCCCTGTTTTCATCCTGTTTCTTTCCTTGTCGTTGCCATCGCCACTGCGGAGGCTCACATGCCCCGGGCATGTCGATGACCAGTTCCTTTTCATCCAGCGCCTTCACTCGCCCGCCTTGCGCCAGGGTGTCACCGGGCCGCAGACGCAGCCAGCGCGAGGTTTCATCCCTGACGATCGCCACTGGCAACTTACCCAGCACTACCCCGACATAACGCCACTGCCGCAGCACGGTGTCCGGGCAGCGTGAGGCCGGAGGCTGAAAGGGATCGCGCATGCCGAGAAGCAGCGGCAGTAATAGCAGCAAACCGCACTTAACCCGCATCCTGGCGCTCCAGCTGCATGACTATCTGTAAACGGTTGTGCTCTGGCTGAATGCTAAAGCGATCCACCGCAACGTCGCGCCGGGCGAGGGTGATAAACAGCGAGGGGATCTGCCCCCAGGTCGCCTCAATCACCAGTTCGCCCCCTCTGCCCCCGGGCTGCCAGCGGACCATCCGCAGCTCGTCAGTATCAAACTCCAGCGGCGAAAAAGGCCGTGCCGTCACGGCAGGCTGCGCGCCGTCAGGAGGTGAGAGCTTACGCACCGCGGTCCACAGCCGGGCATTGGCCTGCTGCGTCGCTACCGGCTGCTCCTGCATTCCCCCCTGCCATAGGGTGGCGCAGATCAGAAGTAACGCTGAACTGACACCCCAGCACAGGCAGCGCCCGCGCGGCGTCATGGCATACCAGCTCTCAGGAGGCATCCGCATCAGCACCCTCCTTGCGGGTCAGCGTCCAGCTGAACTGCCAGCGTCCCTGGGGATCCTGCCGCATCTCCCCCGGCGCAGCGGGGGTAAAGCCCGGCATCTGTTGAAGCCTTGTCTCAAGCGCCCCGAGCGCGGGCAGCGTGGCGGCGTAGCCAGTAAGCGAAAGGGTCGACTGCTGGAAGCGCAGCTGCGCCAGCCAGGCCTGCTCCGGCAGCAGGCGGGATAAGGCGATCAGTGCCGGTTGCCAGGCTTCCGTCTTCGCTTTGTGCCGCGCCCAGCGCTGCTGTTGCTGGTGCCGGGCCTGTAACGCCGTCCACTGCTTTTGCCGCTGCTCCAGCCCCTGACGCAGGGCAAGGTCGCTGGTATGCCGCAGCGCACTGGCGTGGGCCATCAGAGGATCGCTGGCCCGGCTGGCCGCACAGAGCATCAGGGTCACCAGCAGCGAGCCGGTAAACATCAGCCCCCAGAAGCGCAGGCAGCAACGCCGCTGCCGCTCACGCCAGGGCAGAAGATTGGCCGTTCTCATTGCGGGCAATCTCCGGTTGCCAGCGCCAGCGCGACGCTGAAATCCGCCCCATTTTCAGGTAGCGGCGGCTGCGTGCGGGCCAGAACGCACCAGGGATCGAAGTTACCCGCCCCACAACAGGCGATTTCGTCGACCCTGAGTGCCAGCAGGGCCGCCAGCCGATCGACGTCCGGGGCCTCCGCCAGTCCGCGCCTGCCCCACTGGTGGCGCATCGCCCAGAGCCACTGGTCCCGGTCGCGCCAGGCCACGCACTGAGCCGGGGCCTGCACAAAGGGCAGCAGATGCGTCAGCGCCCCGGCGTCGGGCGTGACCGAGGCCAGCCGCAGTCGCAACACCCGCACCAGCTCCAGCAGCGTGGCGATCTCCTTATTCTGTGCCGCCGTCACGTGATAAGACTGGCTGAAGGTATCTTCCACATAATCAAACCGCAGGGCATCGGGGGGCATCTCCAGCTCACGGCTTATCGCCGAGGCGATCCAGGCGGTCTGCTCGCTGTCGCGCAGGGTCATCGACGGGCGCGGCAGCGTGCGCTGTAGGGTGCGGGCAGCCGGAAAGGCGAGAAAGATGTGATGTTGATGAGGGAGCATCTGACGCCACTCACGCAGCGCCGCAGCCAGTTGTTCGGGCTGAAGAATTTGCCCGTCGCGGATAATTCCCGCCGCCAGGGGGATCTGCCACCAGCGGCGCAATCCCCACCCCGACTTCTCGCGCACCAGCGCGACGGCCAGAACCTTATCCTGTTGAATATGAACGCCTGTATGCCAGGTTTTAAACGCCATGTTTCACGATCTCCTTATCGTCCCGCGGGATGACGGCTATATCAATGCTACAGGCTTGCCTTTATACTACCGCGCGATTGTTTAGAAACTGCCCAGTTCAAACTAAATGGGAAATCTCCAGTGAAGTTCGTAAAGTATTTATTGATCCTTGCAGTCTGTTGCATTCTGCTTGGAGCAGGCTCGATTTTTGGTTTGTACAAATATATTGAGCCGCAACTGCCTGACGTCGCGACGCTTCGTGATGTACGACTCCAGATCCCGATGCAGGTCTACAGCACGGACGGCGAGCTTATCGCCCAGTACGGCGAGAAGCGCCGTATCCCGCTGACCCTGAATCAGATCCCACCCGTAATGGTAAAAGCCTTTATTGCCACCGAGGACAGCCGTTTTTATGAGCACCATGGCGTCGATCCGGTGGGGATTTTCCGTGCCGCCAGCGTGGCGCTGTTCTCAGGTCATGCCTCTCAGGGTGCGAGTACCATCACCCAGCAGCTGGCGCGAAACTTCTTCCTGAGCCCGGAAAAAACGCTGATGCGTAAGGTCAAGGAAGTGTTCCTGGCGATCCGCATTGAGCAGATGCTGAATAAAGATGAGATCCTCGAGCTTTACCTCAACAAGATCTATCTCGGCTACCGTGCCTACGGCGTGGGCGCGGCGGCGCAGGTCTATTTCGGTAAATCCATTGACCAGTTAACCCTGAGTGAAATGGCGACCATCGCCGGTCTGCCGAAGGCACCCTCCACCTTCAACCCGCTCTACTCCCTGGATCGCGCGACCGCACGCCGCAACGTGGTGCTGTCGCGTATGCTGAGCGAAGGCTATATCAGCCAGACCCAGTACGATCAGGCGCGCAACGACGTGATTGACGCCAACTACCATGCGCCGGAAATTGCCTTCTCTGCGCCCTATCTCAGCGAGATGGTGCGTCAGGAGATGGTCTCCCGCTACGGCGAGCATGCCTACGAAGATGGTTACCGCGTCTACACCACCATCACCCGCAACGTCCAGCAGGGCGCGCAGCAGGCGGTGCGTAACAACGTAATTGATTACGATATGCGCCACGGCTACCGCGGCCCGTCAAACGTGCTGTGGAAGGTGGGTGAATCCGCCTGGGACAGCAAAAAGATCACCGATACCCTGAAACCCCTTCCGGGCTACGGGCCGTTTGTCGCGGCAGTGGTGACCCAGGCCAATCCGCAGGAAGCCACGGCGATGCTCGCGGACGGAACCTCGGTGTCGCTGCGCATGGAGGGCATCCGCTGGGCGCGTCCATACCGGTCTGACACCCAGCAGGGTGCCACTCCGCGCAAGGTAACCGATGCGGTGCAGGTGGGTCAGCAGATCTGGGTTCGTCAGGTTAACGACGCCTGGTGGCTGGGGCAGATCCCGGACGTTAACTCCGCGCTGGTCTCCATCGACCCGCATAACGGCGCGGTGCTGGCGCTGGTGGGCGGTTTCGATTTCAACCAGAGTAAATTTAACCGTGCCACCCAGGCGCTGCGCCAGGTCGGTTCTAATATCAAGCCGTTCCTTTACACCGCGGCAATGGACAAGGGCCTGACCCTCGCCAGTGTCCTCAACGACGTGCCGATCTCCCGCTGGGATGCCGGGGCCGGTTCCGACTGGCGGCCGAAAAACTCACCGCCAGAATACGCCGGGCCGATTCGTCTGCGTCAGGGTCTGGGGCAGTCGAAGAACGTGGTGATGGTTCGCGCCATGCGCGCCATGGGCGTCGATTATGCGGCGGAGTATCTGCAACGTTTCGGCTTCCCGGCACAGAACATCGTGCATACCGAGTCGCTGGCGCTGGGCTCGGCCTCCTTTACCCCGCTGCAGGTTGCGCGCGGTTACGCGGTGATGGCGAACGGTGGCTTCCTGGTCGATCCGTTCTTCATCAGCAAAATCGAGAACGATCAGGGCGGCGTTCTGTTCGAAGCCAAACCGAAAATTGCCTGCGCCGAGTGTGATATTCCGGTGATTTATGGCGATACGCCAAAATCAGAATCCCTGAACAACCAGGACATGGAAGACGTTGCTGTTTCCCAGGCGCAGCAAAACGCGGTAGTGCCGCAGCCGCAGCTCGAGCAGGCTAACCAGGCGCTGGTGGCGCAGACCGGGGCTCAGGAGTACGCCCCGCATGTGATTAACACCCCGCTGGCGTTCCTGATCAAAAGCGCGCTGAACAGTAATATCTTTGGCGAGCCGGGCTGGCAGGGTACGGGCTGGCGCGCCGGTCGCGATCTGCAGCGCAAGGATATCGGCGGCAAGACCGGGACCACCAACAGCTCGAAAGATGCATGGTTCTCAGGTTACGGTCCAGGTGCGGTGACCTCGGTGTGGATCGGCTTTGACGATCACCGCCGTGATTTAGGCCGTACCACCGCCTCCGGGGCGATCAAAGATCAGATTTCCGGTTACGAAGGCGGGGCCAAGAGTGCTCAGCCGGCGTGGGATGCCTTTATGAAGATGCTGCTGGACGGCGTGCCGGAGCAGCCATTAACGCCCCCGCCTGGCGTGGTGACGGTCAATATCGATCGCTACAGCGGTCAGCTATCCAATGGCGGCAGCAGTCGGGAAGAGTATTTCATCGAAGGCACACAGCCGACGCATCAGGCGGTGCATGAGGTGGGTACGACGCTGATTGATAACGGCGAGACACAAGAGCTGTTCTAAACGACAACCCCCTTTCCCGATGGGAGAGGGGGACTTCTGCTACAACCTGCCCTGCCCTTTCAGCCACTCCCGCACCAGAAACAGCGCGCTCACGTTCCGGGCTTCGTTAAAATCAGGCTCTTCCAGCAGATCCATCAGATGCGCCAGCGGCCAGCGTACCTGCGGCAGCGGCTCGGGTTCATCCCCTTCCAGCGATTCCGGATAGAGATCTTCCGCCAGCACGATATTCATTTTGCTGGAAAAATAGGAGGGAGCCATGCTGAGCTTTTTCAGGAAGGTTAGCTCATTCGCACCAAACCCTACCTCTTCTTTCAGCTCGCGGTTCGCGGCCTCGTAGACCGATTCACCGGGATCGATCAGCCCTTTAGAGAAGCCAAGTTCGTAAGATTCGGTCCCCACCGCGTACTCGCGGATCAGGATCAGATGCTCGTCAACAATGGGCACAATCATGACGGCTTCGCGCGTGGAGGGACGCATACGCTCGTAGACGCGGCGCACGCCGTTACTGAACTCCAGGTCCACACTTTCAACATTAAACAGACGCGATTTGGCGACGGTCTCAACATTCAGGATGGTGGGCTTTTGTAAGGGTTTGCTCATTTTGATGGGTCTTTGCTGAGTGAACTGGCGTCATTGTGCGATACGCCGCACGGTTTCGGCAATGTCAATCGCGTTTTATTTACATTTATGTAACCTGTGCAGATTCATTCCTTATTTCAGGTAAAATGTCAAGAGCTTGAAATTATTCCAGGAATTTGCTGATATCCCGACAGGATTAGCTTTGCTATCATCAGCGATCACTGGGATGCGCTTCATATTGCTCAAGTTCAACACCTTACATGCCGATAGCCAACCACAGATACGCGTTCACTGTTAAAAAGGTGCTACTGACTACACCTGTAAGAAAAAGTAAGATGGGGAAAGCATGAGCACCATTTTGATTGTCATCGCTGCTATGCTGGCCTGCGCATTCATTGCAGGGTGGTTGTACAGGCGTCGGGCGCAGCGTCGATATCGCCTGCCTTATCTCAATGCCTTTGCCGGGGCGAATACCCGTAAGCTCACCGCTGAAGAACGCAGCGCGATTGAGCAATATCTTGAGTCCTTTAACCGTATCCAGCAGACACCGGCGACAGGTGCCAGCGCCGCGCCGGTTTCGTTAAGCCTCAATGCCCAGAGCAATACCGTGCTCTGCGTGACGCGCTCCATTACCCGCTACGGTATTACCACTGACGATCCCAATAAATGGCGTTACTACCTCGACTCGGCTGAGGTCCATCTGCCGCCGTCCTGGGAACAGTATATCAATGATGAAAACAGCGTTGAGCTGATCCACACCGACTCCATCCCGCTGGTGATTGCCCTCAATGGTCACTCCATCGCCGAGTATGTTCAGGAAGCGCCCCACTTTTCACTGGAGCACGTCAGTTCCACCCAGGCGTCGATTCGTGGCGAAGAGACCGAGCAGATTGAGCTGCTGAATATTCGTCAGGAGACCCACGAAGAGTACGCCCTGAGCCGCCCGGACGGCATTCGCGAAGCATTGCTGATTGTCGCCGCGTTCCTGCTCTTCTTCTTCTGTCTGATGAGCCCGGATGTTTTTGCCCCCTGGCTTGCCGGAGGCGGCGTGCTGTTGCTGGCGGCGGGCCTCTGGGGATTATTTGCCCCGCCCGCTAAAACTGCGCTGCGTGAGATCCACTGCCTGCGCGGCACACCAAAGCGCTGGGGCCTGTTTGGCGAAAACGATCAGGATCACGTCAACAATATCTCGCTGGGGATTATCGACCTGATCTATCCGCGCCACTGGCAGCCTTGGCTGGCGCAGGATTTAGGGCAAAAAACCGATATTGATATCTATCTGGATCGGCACGTCGTGCGCCAGGGCCGCTATTTATCCCTGCATGACGAGGTCAAAAACTTCCCGCTACAGCACTGGCTGCGCAGCACGGTAATTGCCGGTGGTGCCGGGCTGGTGCTGGCGATGCTGGTTCTCTTCGTCCCGCTGGATATGCCGATCAAATTTACCCTGTCGTGGATTAAAGGTGCCCAGACCATCGAGGCCACCAGCGTCGGGGAGCTCGAAAGTGCGGGCGTGCGCATTGGCGATACGCTGCGTCTGAAGGGTACCGGGATGTGTAATATCCACGCTCCTGGCACCTGGAACGCCCGCCAGAGCTCACCTTTTACGCCGTTTGATTGCTCGCAGGTGATCTGGAATGACGCGGCACCCCTGCCGCTGCCGGAATCCGACATCGTCAACAAAGCCACGGCCCTGACTCAGGCGCTGTCGAGCCAGTTGCATCCCAAACCGGAAGATAATTCACGCGTCAGTCCGGCATTACGCTCGGCCATTCAGAAATCGGGCATGATCCTGCTGGATGACTTCGGCGATATCGTGATGAAAACCCAGGAGCTCTGTGCAGAACAGGATGAGTGCGTCCGGCTGAAAAATGCGCTGGTGAACCTCGGCAACAGCAAAGACTGGGAGGCGCTGGTGAAACGTGCCGATGGCGGCCGTCTCGATGGCGTCAACGTGCTGCTGCGTCCGGTCAGCGCGGAGTCGCTGGAAAACCTAGTTGCCACCTCCACCGCGCCGTTCGTCATGCGCGAAACCTCACGTGCCGCGCAGGCGCTTAACAGCCCGGCTCCCGGCGGCTTTGTGATCGTCAGTGACGAAGGCAGCGAGCTGGTCGATCAGCCCTACCCGTCAGTGGCGCTGTATGATTACCCGGCCCAGGAGCAGTGGGGAGAATTCCAGCGCCTGGCCCAGATGCTGATGCGCACGCCGTTCAGCGCCGAAGGGATTGTGACGGGCCTCTTTACCGATGCTAACGGCACCCGCCATGTCGAACTGCACAGCATGCCGGACAGCGCCGGGTTATGGCGCTACATTGCCACCTCGCTGCTGATGCTGACGATGCTGGTCTGCATGCTCTGGAACGCCTTTATGGCGCTGCGCCGCTACCAGCGCTCGCGCACCCGCCTGGCAGATATTCAGCAATACTACGAAAATTGCCTCAACCCGAAGCTTATCCCCGCGCCTGAGAGCCTGATCGGATAACGCTCCCGCGCGGCAGGATATGCTACCCTGTCGCGCACGTTTCTTCTGGCTGGAGTTTTCCCCCATGCATTTTGATATCGCCTGGCAGGAGGTCGATACCGTCCTGCTGGATATGGACGGCACGCTGCTCGATCTCGCTTTTGATAACCACTTCTGGCAAAAACTGGTGCCGGAGACCTACGGCGAGCAGCAGGGGATCTCCCCGGCAGAGGCGCAGGAATTCATCCGCCAGCAATATACCGCCGTACAACATACGCTAAACTGGTACTGCCTGGACTACTGGAGCGAACGCCTCGGTCTGGATATTTGCGCGATGACCACCGCGCAGGGCCCGCACGCCGTGCTGCGTGAAGATACCGTTCCCTTTCTCGATGCCCTGAAAGCGAGCGGCAAGCGGCGCATACTGCTGACCAACGCGCATCCGCATAATCTGGCGGTGAAGCTGGAACATACCGGCCTGGCCTCACACCTTGATTTATTACTTTCCACCCACACATTTGGTTATCCGAAAGAGGATCAGCGATTGTGGCAGGCGGTGGCAGAAGAGACCGGCCTGCAGCCAGAAAGAACGTTGTTCATTGATGACAGCGAACCCATTCTGGATGCGGCGGCAAAATTTGGCATTCGCTATTGCCTTGGCGTCACCAATCCTGATTCTGGCCTGGCTGAAAAAAGCTATCTGCGGCATCCGGGGCTGAACGACTATCGCCGGATGATCCCCTCACTCACCGTGAAGGAGAAGCCATGAAAGAGAAGCCCTCCGAAGGGGTAAGACTGGACAAATGGCTGTGGGCTGCCCGCTTTTACAAAACGCGCGCCCTCGCCCGGGAAATGATTGAAGGCGGCAAAGTGCATTACAACGGGCAGCGCAGCAAACCGAGCAAGCTCGTGGAGCTGAACGCCACCCTGACCCTGCGTCAGGGCAACGACGAACGGACGGTGATCGTGAAAAACGTCACCGAACAGCGTCGCCCGGCAACGGAAGCCAGCACCCTGTATGAAGAGACGGCAGAAAGCGTTGAAAAGCGCGAGAAGATGGCGCAGGCGCGCAAGCTGAATGCCCTGACCATGCCGCATCCCGACAGGCGACCGGACAAGAAAGAGCGTCGCGATCTGATTAAATTTAAAAATGGCGAGAATGAGTGATTCTTGCTGAACGAGAGATGACTATGGCCCAACACGACCAATTACACCGCTATCTGTTTGAACAATTTGCCGTTCGCGGCGAGCTGGTGACGGTATCCGAAACCTGGAAACAGATCCTGGAAAACCACAACTACCCGCAGCCGGTCAAAACCGTGCTGGGCGAGCTGCTGGTTGCCACCAGCCTGCTGACCGCCACCCTGAAATTTGCCGGTGATATTACCGTGCAGCTGCAGGGTGATGGCCCGATGAGCCTGGCGGTGATCAACGGCAATAACCAGCAGCAGATGCGCGGCGTGGCGCGCGTACAGGGCGAGATCCCGGAAGGCGCAGACCTGAAAACCCTGGTCGGTAACGGCTACCTGGTGATCACCATCTCTCCGGAAGAGGGTGAACGCTATCAGGGCGTGGTCGGTCTGGAAGGCGATACGCTTGCCGCCTGCCTGGAAGATTACTTCATGCGTTCCGAACAGCTGCCAACCCGCCTGTTCATCCGTACCGGTGAAGTGGATGGCCAGCCTGCAGCCGGCGGTATGCTGCTCCAGGTGCTGCCTGCGCAGGATGCTCAGACCAATGATTTCGAGCATCTGGCAACGCTGACCGAAACCATCAAAGCCGAAGAGCTGCTGACTCTGCCAGCGAACGAAGTGCTGTGGCGTTTGTACCACGAAGAAGAGGTGACGCTGTACGATCCGCAGGACGTCGAGTTCAAATGCACCTGCTCCCGTGAACGCT
This sequence comes from Leclercia sp. AS011, assembly GCF_037152535.1. NCBI lineage: Bacteria > Pseudomonadati > Pseudomonadota > Gammaproteobacteria > Enterobacterales > Enterobacteriaceae > Leclercia > Leclercia sp. AS011. The sequence goes on along the minus strand of NZ_JBBCMA010000007.1, from coordinate 151,623 downwards.
GTGCGGGCGCGCTGAAAACCCTGCCGGATGAAGAGATCGACAGCATCATGGCCGAAGAGGGCGAGATCGACATGCACTGCGACTATTGCGGTTCGCATTACGTCTTCAACGCGATGGACATTGCTGAGATCCGTAATAACGCCTCCCCGGCCGATCCTCAGTTGCACTAAGTTGTCCCGTTAACTGCCCTCTGAAGGGGGCAGTTGACCTTTCCCTCTGCTCGGCTACCCTTTCTTTTTATTCACTATTCCTGCCAGTTCTGCTGAATCGTTATCAGTAATGTAAGTCTTTCGTAATTTTCTTTCATGTATGCGCTTACACTCACATTCTCGTAGTTAAATTTACCAGCAATTAACCTTTTCAGAACATTTTCGCCAACCAAAAAGTGATTCCTGCCATAATCTGCTCCGCGAAGTGACAGGAGTCACAGCGTTTTCCGTCATAAAGGGTTTTTGTCCAGATACGCAAATCTATGAGCCCGGTCGCGGTTAACATTCGAGGAAAAACCCTACAATTTCAGGCAGTATATATTGGCTAAGGAGCAGTGATATGCGTGTTAATGGTTTAACCCCGCAGGATCTCAAGGCTTATGGTATCAACGACGCTCACGATATCGTCTACAACCCCGATTACGATACGCTGTATCAGGAAGAGCTCAATCCAGCACTGGAAGGATACGAACGCGGTATATTGACGACCACCGGCGCTATCGCTGTCGACACCGGTATTTTTACCGGCCGTTCGCCGAAAGATAAGTACATTGTCCGTGACGACACCACCCGCGACACCCTGTGGTGGGCGGATAACGGCAAAGGGAAGAACGACAATAAAGCGATCTCCCCGGAAGTCTGGCAGCAGCTGAAAACCCTCGTCACCCAACAACTCTCCGGCAAGCGTCTGTTCATCATCGATGCTTACTGCGGCGCCAACGCCGACACCCGCCTTTCCGTTCGCTTTATCACCGAAGTCGCCTGGCAGGCGCATTTCGTGAAGAACATGTTCATTCGCCCCACCGATGAAGAGCTGCAGAGCTTCGAACCTGACTTCGTGGTGATGAACGGTGCGAAATGCACCAACCCGAACTGGAAAGAGCAGGGTCTGAACTCAGAAAACTTCGTCGCCTTTAACCTGACGGAGCGTATCCAGCTGATCGGCGGGACCTGGTACGGCGGCGAAATGAAGAAAGGGATGTTCTCGGTGATGAACTACCTGCTGCCGCTCCAGGGCATTGCCTCGATGCACTGCTCGGCGAACGTGGGCGAGAAAGGCGACGTGGCGGTGTTCTTCGGCCTGTCCGGCACCGGTAAAACCACCCTCTCCACCGATCCGAAACGCCGCCTGATCGGCGATGACGAACACGGCTGGGATGATGACGGGGTATTCAACTTCGAAGGCGGCTGCTACGCCAAGACTATTCGTCTGTCGGCAGAAGCGGAGCCGGATATCTTCCAGGCGATCCGCCGCGATGCGCTGCTGGAGAACGTGACGGTGCGTGCCGACGGGTCGGTCGATTTTGACGATGCGTCCAAAACCGAAAACACCCGCGTCAGCTACCCTATCTACCACATCGACAACATTGTTAAGCCGGTGTCGAAAGCAGGCCACGCGACCAAGGTGATCTTCCTCACCGCCGACGCGTTCGGCGTGCTGCCGCCGGTTTCACGCCTGACCGCCAGCCAGACCCAGTATCACTTCCTCTCCGGTTTTACCGCCAAGCTGGCCGGTACCGAGCGCGGCGTGACTGAGCCGACCCCAACCTTCTCCGCCTGCTTCGGCGCAGCCTTCCTGTCGCTGCACCCGACCCAGTACGCCGAAGTGCTGGTGAAACGCATGCAGGCCGCAGGTGCTCAGGCGTATCTGGTGAACACCGGCTGGAACGGCACCGGCAAACGTATCTCCATCAAAGATACCCGCGCCATTATCGACGCCATTCTGAACGGTTCCCTGGACGAAGCGGAAACCTTCACCCTGCCAATGTTCGACCTGGCGATCCCGACCGAACTGCCGGGCGTGGACAGCCATATTCTCGACCCGCGCAACACCTACGCGTCACCGGAGCAGTGGCAGGAAAAAGCCACTACTCTGGCGAAACTGTTCGTGGAAAACTTCGAGAAGTACACCGATACGCCAGCGGGTGCGGCATTGGTGAGTGCGGGGCCTAAGCTGTAGAGACTGTGCCGGGTGGCGCTGCGCTTACCCGGCCTATAAAAAACCTGAACGTAGGCCGGGTAAGGCGAAGCCGCCACCCGGCTTATTTTTTAGCTCTCTTTCACCTGCCCACGCGTAAACGGAACCGGCAGCCACGCGCGGATACTCAACCCGCCCCGCTCGCTGGTACCAATCTCCAGCAGGCCGTTATGGTTATCCACGATACGCTGCACAATCGCCAGGCCTAAACCGGTGCCGCTGGTGCTGCGCGCGCTGTCGCCACGCACAAAGGGCTGGAAGAGATGTTTCCGCTGCTCCGGCTTGATCCCCGGACCGTCGTCCTCCACCTGGAACCAGGCGCGGTTCAGTTCAGACCCGCTGCTGACCTTGATCCAGCCGTTACCGTAGCGAGCGGCATTGACCACCATATTCGCCACCGCACGCTTGATGGAGAGAGGATGCATGCGCACGGTGATATCACCCGGCTGCAGGTCGGTTTCGATCTCACGCTCGTAACCGCTCTCGGCGGCCACCACTTCGCCCAGCACCGCATTCAGTTCCGCGATCTCCATCGGCATCTCCTGCCCGGTGCGCAGGTAGTCGATGAACTGCTCGATAATGGCGTTGCACTCTTCGATGTCCTTGTTGATGGACTCCGCCAGGTAGCCATCCTCTTCGCCCATCATCTCGGTGGCGAGGCGAATACGCGTCAGCGGGGTGCGCAGGTCATGGCTGACCCCGGCCATCAGCAGGGTACGGTCATCGGCGAGCTGCTTAACCCCTGCCGCCATATGATTGAACGCCCGGGTTACCGAGCGCACTTCCGACGCGCCATACTCGCGCAGCGGAGGCGGGATAATGCCTTTACCGACCTGCAGCGCCGCGTGCTCCAGGTCGACCAGTGGTCGGTTCTGGATACGAATAAACAGCCACGCGCCGCCTATCGCCAGCAGCATGATCGCCAGGGTGTAACGGAACAGCGGCGAGAAGTCGCCCTGATGGATTTCGGTCAGCGGGACGCGCACCCAGATGTTGGGTGAGAGCCAGGTTTTCAGCCAGACTACCGGCGAGCTTTTGTTGACCTCAACGCGCACTTCCGTTGGGCCGCCCAGCTGCTGCGCCATCTGCTGGCTGAGGAATTCGTAGTGTTGCGCCCAGCGCAGGCCTGCGTCTTCCGCCGCTTCGTTGGAATAGAGCGATATCCCCAGCTCACGGTAGATTTCCCGGCGAAACGCCGGTGGCACCACCAGCTGCGTGCCATCTTCCAGCTGCAGTTTATCGGTCATCAGCATACGTACTTCGTAGGCCAGGACCTTATTAAACTGCTGGAGACTCGGCAGGATCGCAAAGTTCAGCACCACAAGGTAGGTCGTCACCAGGCTGACAAACAGCAGGGTGACGATCAGTAACAGAGTGCGGGCAAACGAGCTACGCGGCGAGAAACGCATTCGCCTCATGCTTTAGAGCCGTCCGGGACAAACACGTAGCCCAGACCCCAGACGGTCTGGATATAGCGCGGATGCGCCGGATCCTCTTCCACCATGCGACGCAGGCGGGAGATCTGCACGTCGATGGAACGCTCCATCGCGGAATATTCGCGGCCACGGGCCAGGTTCATCAGCTTATCGCGGGAGAGTGGCTCGCGCGGGTGGCTGACTAAGGCTTTCAGCACCGCGAACTCACCGCTGGTCAGCGGCATAGGCTCATCTTCACGAAACATCTCGCGGGTACCGAGGTTCAGCTTGAACTTACCGAAGGCGATCACCGCCTCTTCCTGGGACGGCGCACCCGGCAGTTCGTTCGCCTGACGACGCAGTACGGCACGGATACGGGCAAGCAGCTCACGCGGGTTAAACGGCTTTGGAATGTAGTCGTCGGCGCCAATTTCGAGGCCCACGATACGGTCAACCTCTTCCCCTTTCGCCGTCACCATAATGATCGGCATCGGGTTGCTCTGGCTGCGCAGACGACGGCAGATGGAGAGCCCATCTTCGCCCGGCAGCATCAGATCCAGCACCATCAGGTGGAAGGATTCGCGGGTTAACAGGCGATCCATCTGTTCGGCGTTGGCGACGCTACGAACCTGGAAGCCCTGCTCGGTCAGATAACGCTCGAGCAGCGCGCGCAGGCGCATGTCGTCATCCACCACCAGAATCTTATAATTCTCTTGCATTGTCAGTACTCCCAAAGGTTCGGATAATCTTGAACAGCGTATTCTAAAAAAGTGCACGTCCACGACCAGCTAATTCTGGTATAAATTCTAGTCGAAATTGTTACAAAGCATATTTTACAGGAGCTTATCTGCACAATTCGTCACATAACTCATTATTAATCTTGTCTGTTACGCTAAGTGATACGTAATGTGCGCAAGGTATGCAACCTAAGTCGTAAGGCCAGAGTATGAAAACGCCCCTGATCACCCGCGAAGGGTATGAAAATCTGAAGAAAGAGATGGACACGCTGTGGCGGGAAGAGCGCCCGGAGGTGACAAAAAAAGTGACCTGGGCCGCAAGCCTGGGCGATCGCAGCGAAAACGCCGACTACCAGTACAACAAGAAACGGCTGCGCGAAATCGACCGCCGGGTGCGGTATCTGACCAAATGCCTTGAGCACCTGAAAATTGTCGATTACTCCCCGCAGCAGGAGGGCAAAGTCTTCTTCGGCGCGTGGGTGGAGATCGAAAACGACGACGGCGATCTCAAGCGCTTTCGAATTGTCGGCTACGATGAAATTTTTGGTCGTAAGGATTACATCTCCATCGACTCGCCAATGGCCCGGGCGCTGCTGAAAAAAGAGGTCGGCGATCTGGCCGTCGTGCAGACCCCCGCCGGGGAAGCGACCTGGTATGTGAACGCCATCGACTATGTGAAATAACCCGCCGGAACAATCTGAGAGCCTGGCGCAGCGGCTGGCATTTTGCCGTGCCAGTCCGTATAACTATCCCCTGATTTTTCGACCCACAAGATGAAATAGCCATGATGAAAGATTCGCTCTGCCGCATTATTGCGGGTGAACTTCAGGCCAGGGCTGAACAGGTAGAAGCTGCCGTTCGCCTGCTTGATGAAGGGAACACCGTGCCGTTTATCGCACGTTATCGTAAGGAAGTGACTGGCGGTCTGGATGATACGCAGCTGCGTAACCTGGAGACCCGCCTTGGCTATCTGCGTGAACTGGAAGACAGACGTCAGGCGATCCTGAAATCCATCGGTGAACAGGGCAAGCTGACCGACGAGCTGGCCAAAGCCATCAACGGTACCCTGAATAAAACCGAACTCGAAGACCTCTACCTGCCGTACAAACAGAAACGCCGCACCCGCGGGCAGATTGCCATTGAAGCGGGCCTTGAGCCGCTGGCGGATCTGCTGTGGACCACGCCGTCCCACGACCCGGAAACCGAAGCCGCGAAGTTTATCGATGCCGAAAAAGGCGTGGCCGACACCAAAGCCGCTCTCGACGGCGCACGCTACATTCTGATGGAGCGTTTTGCCGAAGACGCCGCCCTGCTGGCAAAAGTGCGTGACTACCTGTGGAAGAATGCCCATATCGTCTCCACCGTGGTGAGCGGCAAAGAGGAAGAAGGGGCGAAATTCCGCGACTACTTCGATCACCACGAACCGATTTCTACCACCCCTTCTCACCGCGCGCTGGCGATGTTCCGCGGCCGCAACGAAGGGGTGCTGCAGCTCTCCCTCAACGCCGACCCGCAGTTTGACGAGCCGCCGAAAGAGAGCCACGGCGAGCAGATCATCACCGACCATCTCGGCCTGCGCCTGAACAATGCCCCGGCGGATAGCTGGCGCAAAGGAGTAGTAAGCTGGACCTGGCGTATCAAGGTGCTGATGCACCTCGAAACCGAACTGATGGGCACCGTGCGCGAGCGCGCCGAAGATGAGGCGATTAACGTCTTTGCCCGTAACCTGCACGATCTGCTGATGGCCGCTCCGGCGGGCCTGCGCGCCACCATGGGTCTCGATCCGGGCCTGCGTACCGGCGTGAAAGTAGCGGTGGTAGATGGCACCGGCAAGCTGGTTGCTACCGACACCATCTACCCGCACACCGGCCAGGCAGCCAAAGCGGCCGTGGCCGTGGCGGCGCTGTGCGAAAAGCATAACGTGGAGCTGGTGGCGATCGGCAACGGTACCGCCTCCCGTGAAACCGAGCGTTTCTTCCTCGATCTGCAAAAGCAGTTCCCGAAAGTGACGGCCCAGAAAGTGATTGTCAGCGAAGCGGGCGCGTCCGTGTACTCAGCCTCCGAGCTGGCGGCGCAGGAGTTCCCGGATCTGGACGTCTCCCTGCGCGGTGCGGTCTCTATCGCCCGTCGCCTGCAGGATCCGCTGGCCGAGCTGGTGAAGATCGACCCGAAATCCATTGGCGTGGGCCAGTACCAGCACGACGTCAGCCAGACGCAGCTGGCGCGTAAGCTGGACGCGGTGGTGGAAGACTGCGTGAACGCCGTCGGCGTTGACCTGAACACCGCCTCCGTCGCCCTGCTGACCCGCGTGGCCGGTTTAACCCGCATGATGGCGCAGAACATCGTCGCCTGGCGTGATGAGAACGGCCAGTTCCAGAACCGTCAGCAGCTGCTGAAGGTAAGCCGTCTGGGGCCGAAAGCGTTCGAGCAGTGCGCGGGCTTCCTGCGTATCAACCACGGCGACAACCCGCTGGATGCCTCTACCGTTCACCCGGAAGCCTATCCGGTGGTGGAACGTATTCTGGCGGCCACCCAGCAGGCGCTGAAGACCCTGATGGGCAACAGCAGCGAGCTGCGTAATCTGAAAGCGGTCGACTTCACCGATGAGAAATTCGGCGTGCCGACGGTATCCGACATCATCAAAGAGCTGGAGAAGCCGGGCCGCGACCCGCGTCCGGAGTTCAAAACCGCGCAGTTTGCCGAAGGCGTGGAGACCATGAACGACCTGCTGCCCGGTATGGTGCTGGAAGGTGCAGTCACCAACGTCACCAACTTTGGTGCCTTTGTCGATATCGGTGTGCATCAGGATGGTCTGGTTCATATCTCCTCCCTTGCCGACAAGTTCGTGGAAGATCCGCACACCGTGGTGAAAGCTGGCGACATCGTGAAGGTCAAAGTGCTGGAGGTGGACCTGCAGCGCAAGCGTATCGCCCTGACCATGCGTCTGGACGAGCAGCCTGGCGAGACCAATGCCCGTCGCGGCGGCGGTAACAGCGATGCGCGTCAGCAGCAGCGTCCGGCGGCGAAACCGCGCGGGCGTGAAGCACAGCCCTCCGGCAACAGCGCGATGATGGATGCGCTGGCGGCGGCGATGGGTAAAAAGCGTTAATCATTTCCCCTCTCCTCTTTGAGGAGAGGGTTTATTTGTTATTTTTTATTTAATCATTCCGCAAATAAAAAACTCCTCGTCAGCACTTTATTAACAAATAACACATTCACTTCTTCCGCAAATATTGAGCAAGGTCAAGCAGCCTGCAAATTAATGGCTCTGGCTACATTCCGTCACATATTTAATATTGATGATAGAAACCATTCTCATTACCATTGTGTCTGTTGATTATTTAACCTTCCGTTAAGTAGGCACTATGCAATTCACTCCAGACAGCGCGTGGAAAATTACCGGCTTCACCCGCGAAATAAGCCCGGCCTACCGGCAGAAACTGCTCTCTTTAGGGATGCTACCCGGCTCCTCTTTCCAGGTGGTGCGCGTTGCGCCGCTGGGCGATCCGGTGCATATCGAAACCCGTCGAGTGAATCTGGTTCTGCGTAAGAAAGATCTCGCTTTAATAGAAGTTGAAGCCCTGTCTCAATAACACGCCAGCTCCCGTAGCGAGTCGAACAGAATGAAAAAACTCACCATTGGCTTAATTGGTAATCCAAATTCCGGCAAGACCACGTTATTTAACCAGCTTACTGGCGCACGCCAGCGGGTAGGAAACTGGGCGGGTGTCACGGTCGAACGGAAAGAGGGCCAGTTTGCGACCACCGATAATCAGGTCACCCTCGTCGATCTGCCCGGCACTTACTCGTTAACCACCATCTCCTCCCAGACCTCGCTGGATGAGCAGATCGCCTGTCACTACATTCTGAGCGGCGACGCCGACCTGCTGATCAACGTGGTGGATGCCTCGAACCTTGAGCGCAACCTCTACCTGACGTTGCAGCTGCTGGAGCTGGGCATCCCCTGCGTGGTGGCGCTGAACATGCTCGATATCGCGGAGAAGCAGCAGATCCGCATCGACGTTGACGCCCTCTCCGCCCGCCTGGGTTGCCCGGTGGTGCCGCTGGTCTCCACCCGCGCCCGCGGGATCGACGCCCTTAAGCTGGCCATCGACCGCCATACCCGCAATGCCGACGTGGAGCTGGTGCATTACGCCCAGCCGCTGCTGCGGGAAGCGGGGATCCTCGCTCAGGAGATGGCGCACAGCATGCCGTTTAAACAGCGTCACTGGCTGGGCCTGCAGATGCTGGAAGGGGACATCTACAGCCGCGCCTATGCCGGTGATGCCGCGCAGTATCTGGATGTCTCCCTCGCGCGCCTGAACGACGAGCTGGACGACCCGGCCCTGCACATTGCCGATGCCCGCTATCAGAGCATCGCCGCCATTTGCGACGTGGTCAGCAACGCCCTCACCGCCGAGCCGAGCCGCTTTACCCGGGCGATGGACACCGTCATCCTCAACCGTTTCCTCGGCCTGCCGGTGTTCCTGCTGGTGATGTACGTGATGTTCCTGCTGGCCATCAACATCGGCGGCGCGCTACAGCCGCTGTTTGATGTCGGCTCGGTGGCGATCTTCATTCACGGCATTCAGTGGCTGGGCTACACCCTGCACCTGCCGGAGTGGCTGACCATTTTCCTCGCCCAGGGGCTGGGCGGCGGGATCAACACCGTCCTGCCGCTGGTGCCGCAGATCGGCATGATGTATCTGTTCCTGTCGTTCCTTGAGGACTCCGGTTACATGGCCCGCGCGGCCTTCGTGATGGATCGCCTGATGCAGGCCCTCGGTCTGCCGGGTAAATCTTTTGTGCCGCTGATTGTCGGCTTCGGCTGCAACGTCCCGTCGGTGATGGGTGCCCGCACCCTGGATGCGCCCCGCGAACGGCTGATGACCATCATGATGGCACCGTTTATGTCCTGCGGTGCTCGTCTGGCGATCTTTGCGGTGTTTGCCGCCGCCTTCTTTGGTCAGGAGGGGGCTTTGGCGGTCTTCTCCCTGTACGTGCTGGGCATCGTGATGGCGATCCTCACCGGTCTGATGCTCAAACACACTATTATGCGTGGTGAAGCCACGCCGTTCGTGATGGAGCTGCCGGTCTACCACGTCCCGCATCTGAAAAGCCTGCTGATCCAGACCTGGCAGCGGCTGAAAGGCTTTGTTCTGCGGGCGGGTAAAGTGATTGTGGTGGTCAGCATCTTCCTCAGCGCGCTGAACAGCTTTACCCTCAGCGGCCAGGCGGCGGACAACATTAACGACTCGGCGCTGGCCTCCGTCAGCCGCGTTATCACCCCGCTGTTCAAACCGATTGGCGTGCATGAAGACAACTGGCAGGCCACCGTCGGGCTGTTCACCGGCGCGATGGCGAAAGAGGTGGTGGTCGGCACGCTCAACACCCTCTACACCGCAGAAAATATTCAGGAACAGGAATTCAACCCGGCGGAGTTCCACCTCGGGGACGAACTGTTCAGCGCCGTGGATGAAACCTGGCAGAGCCTGAAAGAGACCTTCAGCCTGAGCGTGCTGGCGAACCCGATTGAAGCCAGCAAAGGCGACGGAGAGATGGCAACCGGCGCGATGGGCGTGATGAGCGAGAAGTTTGGCAGCGCCTCGGCGGCCTACAGCTACCTGATCTTCGTCCTGCTCTACATTCCGTGCATCTCGGTGATGGGGGCCATCGCTCGCGAATCGAGCCGCGGCTGGATGGGCTTCTCGGTCCTGTGGGGGCTGAATATCGCCTGGTCACTGGCAACGGTGTACTACCAGACGGTGAACTTCAGCCAGCATCCGCAGTACAGCATGACCTGTATCCTGGCGGTGGTGCTGTTTAACGTAGTGGTGATGGGCCTGTTGCGCCGGGCGCGCAGCCGCGTGGACGTCAACCTGCTGGCGAAAGGCAGAACCGCAGCGGCCTGCTGTGATAGCCCGGCCAGCGACTGTCATTAGGAGGCAACATGGCATCGTTAATTGAGGTTCGTGATTTACTGGCGCTGCAGGGGAGAATGGAGGCCACCCAGCTCAGCCAGGTCCTGCGCACGCCGCAGGCGATGATCGAGGCCATGCTGCAACGTCTGGAGGCGATGGGGAAAGCGCAGCGCATCCAGGAGGATGCCGACGGCTGCTTATCCGGCAGCTGTAAAAGCTGTCCTGAAGGAAAAGCCTGCCTCAGGGAGTGGTGGGCGCTTCGGTAACCCGAAGCGCCACCCGGCCATCAGCGGGAAGTTACTTGAACACTTCTGCCGTGGCACGAATATCTTTTTCGTTCTTCGTGCCGCTGGTAATCACGTAGTAAGTGCCGCCCATTTCATCTGCTTTATCAGACAGCTCTTTTTTGGCGTCCATCGGCGCGGTTTTGTCAGAAGTAGAAACGTCCCCGACCTTCGTCAGATTCATCTTTTTAGCTTCATCGCGTTGCAGCTCTTTCGCCGCAAAAGCGCCAAAAGACAGCGATCCAATAACCAGTGAAGCGACAATTCCTGTGACAAGTTTCATATCCATACTCTCCATCGATTGGTAATTGTGTTTATCGCTGGCGTTACCGCCACCACGACAGAAATAAGTATCGTAGCGGCTGACGACTTTTTCCATTATGAAGATAAAACAATCAGAGAATTCGCTGACGCAGCGCCGTTAAGGCGGCGCAAAAGGCCTCCGGATGCGAGATGAAAGGCGCATGGGCAGCTTTAGCGATCACCTGCGATTCGCTTTGCGGCCACAGGGCGTCGAGCAGCGGCACCACCTTGCGCGGCACCAGCCCGTCGAGATAACCATAGATGCGCAGATGCGGCAGCGTCAGCGACGCCAGCGGCTCACGCAGATCGACCGTTTTCAGGATCTCCAGCCCACCATTCAGCACCGCCACTTCCGGCATCGGCAATGACAGCACCGTGGCCTTCAGCGTGCGGGCGTCCTGCCGCGCGGTCTCTGTACCCATGGTCTGCAGGGCCAGGAAACGCTCCACCGTGCGCTGGAAATCGTTGCTCAGCTGCTGCTGGAACCCGGCCAGCACCTCGGGTTTGATCCCCGGCCACTCTGCCCGGGCGCTAAAACAGGGGGAGGATGCCACGGTCACCAGAGCCTGCACGCGCTCAGGATGGGTCAGGGCAATCTGGCTCGCCACCAGCCCACCAAGGCTCCAGCCCAGCCAGATCGCCTTATCCGGGGCCTGAGCCAGCACCTGCTCCGCCATGTCGGCCAGCGGCATGGCACCGAAATCACGGCTGCGGCCAAACCCCGGCAGATCCACCAGGTGCAGCGTGAATTGCGAGGAGAGTTCCTCGCTAATGCAACGCCAGACTTCGGCATTCAGCCCCCATCCGTGCAGCAGCACAAGATGACAATTTCCTGTCCCGACGGTCTGCCACCAAAGGTTGTTCATCGATTACTGTTCTCTTTTTTCACAAGGAGGTTGTCTATGCTAACAGTGCCCGGCTTGTGCTGGCTATGCCGGATGCCGCTTACGCTCAGCCACTGGGGCGTCTGTTCGGTGTGCGAAAAGGGGCTGGCGGAGCGTGGCGGCGTTTGTCCCCGCTGCGGCTTACCGGCCATCCACCCTCACCTGCCCTGCGGGCGCTGTCTGCGCAGACCGCCGCCGTGGCAGGCGCTGGTGGCGGTGAGCGGCTATACGCCGCCGCTGAGCCAGCTGGTGCATCAGCTGAAGTTTTCCCGCCGCAGCCAGCTGGCAAAACCGCTGGCCAGGCTGTTACTGCTGGCGCTCCTGCGCGCCAGGCGCAGCCGGGGCTTACCGGGTGTGGATATGCTGGTGTGCGTGCCGCTGTGGTCCCGGCGTCACTGGCGGCGCGGGTTTAACCAGAGCGACCTGCTCTGTCGTCCGCTGGCCCGCTGGCTAAACTGCCGCTATGTTCCCGAGGCCATTCGCCGGATCCGCGCCACCCCGGTCCAACATCAGCTCAGCGCCAGACTGCGTAAACGTAACCTCCAGCACGCTTTTGCGCTTGAATTACCGGTCGCCGGACGCCATATCGCAGTGGTGGATGATGTCGTGACAACAGGCGCTACCGTCGCGGAGCTCTCCCGCCTGCTTTTGCGAAGCGGCGCGGCGTCGGTTCAGGTATGGTGTCTGTGTCGAACCTTGTAGCGCCCTCAGGTTGGGCGTATTATACCCAGGTATTTTAGTCAACTATTAGGCCAATGCTATGATCCGTATTTCCGATGCTGCACAAGCGCACTTTGCCAAACTGCTGGCAAATCAGGAAGAAGGGACCCAGATCCGCGTGTTCGTGATCAACCCGGGCACCCCGAATGCAGAATGCGGCGTCTCTTATTGCCCACCGGATGCTGTGGAAGCAACTGACACTGCCCTGAAATTTGAGCAACTCACTGCCTATGTCGATGAGCTGAGCTCCCCGTATCTGGAAGATGCGGAAATTGATTTTGTGACCGACCAGCTGGGTTCCCAGTTAACCCTGAAAGCACCGAACGCTAAAATGCGCAAAGTGACCGACGACGCCCCGCTGATGGAGCGCGTTGAGTACCTGCTGCAGTCCCAGATCAACCCACAGCTGGCCGGCCACGGTGGTCGCGTCACCCTGATGGAGATCACCGAAGACGGTCTGGCCATTCTGCAGTTTGGCGGCGGCTGTAACGGCTGCTCCATGGTCGACGTGACCCTGAAAGAGGGGATCGAGAAGCAGCTGCTGAACGAGTTCCCTGAGCTGAAAGGCGTGCGCGACCTCACCGAACACCAGCGTGGCGAACACTCCTACTACTGATTGCCCGTCTGTTTGCCCGGTGGCGCTACGCTTACCGGGCTAATCCCCCCTTTTTTCCCCTGCCTTATAACATGACCTGCGTCTCAGAATTCACATTTTGGCCGCCAGGGTGATTCTCAATCCGCCCATGTTACCCGTATCATTCTCGTGGGCACTTAAACACCTTACGCCGACCGACTAAGCTTAATGATTTAGAAGGCAGCCTGTCTTTGTGCCAGGAAGTTCGCTGTTCCCAGTTGGGGCAACATTAATATGTCGTTGAAACAATGACGTTACCCATAACAATTTTAAAGGCCAGATAATCATGCCATTAGTCATCGTCGCTATCGGTGTAGTCCTGTTACTGCTCCTGATGATCCGTTTCAAAATGAACGGCTTCATTGCCCTTGTACTGGTGGCCCTTGCTGTCGGCCTGATGCAAGGGATGCCGCTGGTAAAAGTTATCAGCTCCATTAAAGCCGGTGTCGGCGGTACGCTCGGTAGCCTCGCGCTGATCATGGGCTTCGGCGCTATGCTCGGCAAAATGCTGGCTGACTGCGGTGGCGCACAGCGCATCGCGACCACGCTGATTGCAAAATTCGGCAAAAACAACATTCAGTGGGCCGTGGTCTTAACCGGCTTCACCGTCGGTTTTGCGCTGTTCTACGAAGTGGGCTTCGTGCTGATGCTGCCGCTGGTGTTCACCATCGCTGCCTCTGCCAGCATCCCGCTGCTGTATGTCGGTGTGCCAATGGCTGCGGCGCTGTCCGTGACCCACGGCTTCCTGCCGCCGCACCCGGGCCCGACCGCTATCGCCACCATCTTCCATGCGGACATGGGTAAAACCCTGCTGTTCGGTACCATCCTGGCGATCCCAACCGTCATTCTGGCTGGCCCGGTATTTGCCCGCACCCTGAAAGGCATCGACAAGCCGATCCCGGAAGGTCTGTACAACGCGAAAACCTTTACTGAAGCAGAAATGCCAAGCTTTGCCGTCAGCGTCTGGACCTCCCTGGTTCCGGTGGTGCTGATGGCTCTGCGTGCTGTCTGTGAAATGATCCTGCCGAAAGGCCATCCGGTTCTCGGCGTGGCGGAGTTCCTCGGTGACCCGGTGATGGCGACGCTGATTGCGGTCCTGATTGCCATGTTCACCTTCGGTCTGAACCGTGGTCGTTCCATGGATCAGATTAACGATACCCTGGGCTCGTCCATCAAAATCATCGCCATGATGCTGCTGATTATCGGCGGTGGCGGTGCGTTCAAACAGGTTCTGGTTGATAGCGGCGTGGACAAGTACATCGCCTCCATGATGCATGAAACCAACATCTCCCCTATCCTGATGGCATGGTCTATCGCGGCGGTTCTGCGTATCGCGCTGGGTTCGGCAACCGTTGCAGCTATCACTGCGGGCGGTATCGTTGCCCCTCTGATTGCTACCACCGGCGTCAGCCCTGAGCTGATGGTTATCGCGGTCGGTTCCGGTAGCGTGATCTTCTCTCACGTTAACGACCCGGGCTTCTGGCTGTTCAAGGAGTACTTCAACCTGACCATCGGCGAGACCATCCGGTCCTGGTCGATGCTGGAAACCATCATCTCCGTGTGCGGGCTGATTGGGTGCCTGCTGTTGGGTACGGTGGTTTGATGTGACCGTTGCCGGGTGGCGGCTACGCCTTACCCGGCCTACAAGGTCAATAAAAAACCCGCCATCAGGCGGGTTTTTTTATCACTTCTTCGCAGCCGCTTTTCGCCGCTTATCCAGATCTTTAATCAGCTTGTTCACCCCGTCATCGGCAAACATCGCCTCAAGAGAGGTAGACAGCTTGCGACGCCAGTTTTTGTACTGATAGCTGGTGCCCGGAATGTTCACCGGCTCCGCCATATCAATCCAGTCTTCCGGCTGCAGGCCCAGCAGGGCGCTGTTGCTGTCGGCAATGTAGCGCTGTAACCCGCGGTTAAGCGTCGGGGTCATCGACATCAACGATGCCTTGTGCCCGGTACGCTTCGGCAGGCAGCCGTGCGCGTGCAATGCATCCAGCAGCCCCTGCTTCGACAGCTCACGATCCTGATACAGGCCGCGCAGCATCACTTCGTCAGGGTAGAGGCCCAGCGTTTTGCCCAGGGTAAGGTCGCCGCTGTCCCACCAGCCACGAAGCGTAGGAAGGTCATGCGTCGTCGCGACTGCCATTGATTGTTCTGGATACGCCTCCGGCGCGCGGAAGTTCTTCTCAAGGTCGTTTTCAAAATAGAGCACTTTGTAGGAGTAAACGCCGCTGTCACGCAGCTTGCTGACGATTTCCACCGGGACGGTGCCGAGATCTTCCCCGATCACCATGCAGTTATGGCGCTTACTCTCCAGCGCAAGGATGGAGAGCAGATCGTCGACCGGATAATGCACGTAGGCCCCGTGGTCGGCGGTTTCACCGTACGGGATCCACCACAGGCGCAGGACCGACATCACGTGGTCGATACGCAGCGCGCCGCAGTTCTGCATGTTAGCGCGCAGCAGCTCGATAAAGGGCTCATAGGCACGGGCCGCGATGACGTGCGGATCCATCGGCGGCAGGCCCCAGTTCTGACCCAGCGGGCCCAGGATATCCGGTGGCGCGCCGACGGAGGCTTTCAGGCAGTAGAGCTCGCGATCGCACCAGGTTTCTGCTCCACCTTCGGCGACGCCCACCGCCAGGTCACGGTACAGGCCGATCGGCATGCCGTAGCCCTGGCTCTCCTGCCAGCAGGCGGCAAACTGGCTGTAGGCCAGCCACTGCAGCCAGAGGTAGAAATCGACCTCATCGGTATGCGTTTCGCAAAACGCTTTCACCGCCGGGGAGTCAACGGACTGATACTGCTCAGGCCACACCGGCCAGCCCCAGCGCATTTCGTCCTCTTTCACCTGATACGCGTGCAGGGCGTCAAACGCTGCCTGCCAGTAGAGGCTCTCCCCTTCCCGGGCAACAAACGCCCGGAACTCTGCCATCTGTTCGTCGTCACGCCGGGCAAAGCCTTTCCACGCCATGCGCAGTGCGGCCATCTTCAGCGCGGTGACGCTGGCATAATCAACCCACTCGGCGTCGCGGGCGCGTTGCAGCGCCTGTTGGGTGGTATCCATCTTCCACCAGGCCTGCGCCTCCTCGCTGTTGCGGAAATCCTCCACGGCGTTGACGTCAATGTAAATCACGTTCAGCCAGCGGCGGGAGGACGGGCTGTATGGGCTGGCGCTCTCCGGGTTCGCCGGATAGAGGGCATGGATCGGGTTGAGGCCGATAAAGGCCCCGCCGCGCTTGCCGACGTCGGCCAGCATCTTCTGCAGATCGCCGAAGTCGCCAATGCCCCAGTTCACCTCGGAGCGCAGCGTGTAGAGCTGCACGCAGGCACCCCACAGCTTCTTGCCCTCTTTCAGCGCCTGCGGCTCGTAGCAGCGTTTTGGCGCGACGATCACCCGGCAGTGCCAGCGATGAGCATCCTGCGTCAGCGTCAGGGTGTGATAACCCTCCGGCAGTTTTGCCGGCAGGTTGAGATTTTTGCCGCCCGTGGCGTGGCCCTTGTGCTGATGCCCCTCTTCGGTGGTCAGCAGCCAGCTAAAGTCGCCGCTGCCTTCAATCATCAGGGGCATCTTTTTGCCCGCGGTATAGACCATCACGTTCGGGACGGCGGTGACCGCCGCTTTCGCGACGGGTTTGGCTTTGTGCATGGCATCCAGCAAACGCCTCTTGGTCTCAGCACCAATAGACTGCGGTTTACCATGAGCATTGATATAGCTGGGGCTGATCCCCGCCGCCAGGGCGGCATTATCGAGACGTTTACTTTCCATCGCGCTTCCTTAGCGTTTTGCCTGCCAGATACGGGCCTGGTAGTCGCGGATTGAACGGTCAGAGCTGAACATGCCGCAACGCGCGGTGTTCAGAATGCACGCCCGGGTCCAGGCTTCCTGGTCGCGATACAGGACATCGACCTGTTTTTGCGCCTCAACGTAGCCGGCAAAATCGGCCATCAGCAGGTACGGATCGCCGCCCTGTTTGCCGATGCTGTGCAGCATCTGGTCGAACGCATGTTTGTCGCCGTCGCTATATTTGCCGCTCTCCAGCTCCTTCAGCACCGCATCCAGCAGTTTGTCTTTTTTACGCCATTTCACCGGGTCGTAACCTTTGGTTTTGATGGCTTTCACTTCTTCCACAGTATGGCCGAAGATAAAGATGTTCTCGTCGCCCACCTGCTCGGCAATCTCAACGTTGGCACCGTCCAGCGTTCCGACGGTCAGCGCGCCGTTCAGGGCCAGCTTCATGTTACCGGTGCCGGAGGCCTCTTTGCCCGCAGTAGAAATCTGCTCAGAGACGTCCGCCGCCGGGATCAGCAGCTCCGCCGCCGAGACGCAGTAATCCGGCAGGAAGACCACTTTCAGCTTGTCGCCCACGAGCGGATCGTTGTTCACCGCGTCGGCCACTTTATTGATAGCGAAGATGATGTTTTTTGCCAGGTAATATCCCGGGGCCGCTTTCGCACCAAACAGGAACACGCGCGGTACGCGGTCGGCCTGCGGGTTCTCGCGGATCTCCTTGTACAGGGCCAGAATGTGCAGCAGGTTCAGGTGCTGACGCTTGTACTCGTGCAGACGTTTAATCTGGATATCAAAGATCGCGTTCGGGTTAATTTCAATCCCGGTGCGGGTTTTGACAAACGCCGCCAGGCGCACCTTGTTGTCCTGCTTGATGGTGCGGTACGTCTCGCGGAACGCCGCATCGTCGGCATACTTTTCCAGGTTGATCAGCTGGTCGAGATCGTTGGCCCACTCTTTCTCCAGCGAGGAATCCAGCAGCGCGGCCAGTTTCGGGTTGCACTGTTTGATCCAGCGACGCGGCGTGATGCCGTTGGTGACGTTGTGGAACTTGTTCGGCCACAGCTGGTGATATT
The DNA here is from genome assembly GCF_037152535.1 of Leclercia sp. AS011. Classification (NCBI taxonomy): domain Bacteria; kingdom Pseudomonadati; phylum Pseudomonadota; class Gammaproteobacteria; order Enterobacterales; family Enterobacteriaceae; genus Leclercia; species Leclercia sp. AS011. The sequence continues at coordinate 133,672 of NZ_JBBCMA010000007.1, read as the reverse complement.
CCGGGAACAGATCTTTCACCACCAGGTCGGAGTGCAGCGCGGCCACGCCGTTCACCGCAAAGCCGCTCACCACGCACAGGTTAGCCATGCGAACCTGCTTGTCGAACACTACTGCCAGCTTCGCCCATACCGCTTTATCGCCCGGCCAGGTTTTATCAACCAGCTTTTTGAAGCGGTTGTTGATCTCGTTGATGATCTGCATATGGCGCGGCAGCAGGGTTTTAATCAGCTTCTCGTCCCAGCACTCCAGCGCCTCTGGCATCAGGGTGTGGTTGGTGTAGGCGAAGGTTTTGCTGGTGATCGCCCAGGCATCGTCCCAGCTCATCTGGTGCTCGTCGATCAGCACGCGCAGCAGTTCCGGGATGGCGATGGTCGGGTGGGTGTCGTTGAGCTGGATCACTTCGTAATCCGCCAGCTCGGCCAGCTTGCGGCCCGCCAGATGATGGCGACGCAGAATGTCGGCCACGGAACAGGCGCACTGGAAGTACTGCTGCATCAGGCGCAGCTTCTTGCCCGCCAGATGGTTATCGTTCGGGTAGAGGACTTTGGTCAACTTGTCGGCGTCGATGCCCTGCTGCTCAGCACGCAGGAAATCGCCGTCGTTGAATTTGGTCAGGTTGAACGGATGCGCATGGGTCGCCTGCCACAGGCGCAGCGGCTGTGCCACGCCGTTACGGTAGCCCAGCACCGGCAGATCCCAGGCCTGGCCGGTAATGGTAAAGCCCGGCTCCCACTGGCCCGCTTTGGTCACTTTACCGCCAATGCCGACCTGCACGTCCAGCGCTTCGTTGTGGCGGAACCACGGGTAGCTGCCGCGATGCCAGTCGTCCGGGGCTTCCATCTGCTGGCCGTCGGCAAAGGACTGACGGAACAGGCCGTACTGATAGTTCAGACCGTAGCCGGTCGCCGACTGGCCTACCGTCGCCATCGAGTCGAGGAAGCAGGCCGCCAGACGACCCAGACCGCCGTTGCCCAGCGCCGGATCGATCTCCTCTTCCAGCAGGTCGGTCAGGTGGATGTTGTGCGTGCTCAGCACATCGCTGACCTCCTGATACCAGCCGAGGTTCAGCAGGTTGTTGCCGGTCAGACGGCCAATCAGGAACTCCATGGAGATGTAGTTAACGTGGCGCTGGCCTTTGACGGGCTTCACCGCGGGTTGAGCGCTCAGCAGCTCGGCAAGCGCTCCGCTGACGGCCTGCCACCACTGGCGGGAGGTCATGTCTTCGGCGGCATGTAAACCAAAACGCTGCCACTGACGCGTCAGGGCAGCCTGGAATTGAGCTTTGTTGAAAGTAGGCTGTGACATAGGGAATCTGCATCCTGTAGAGAGAAAATGAGGCGTTGGTGCTAGTGTGCCTGGCTCCTCATGCCTCTTCCTCCTCCTGCCGGGGATTAGACAGGGAGGAGTAGCGGGGATGAGCACTAAAGTGTGATCGCGGCCACTTTCTGCGGCGAAAGTGTGGGGCATTCAGGCCACGATTTCCGGGAAGGGAATCAAAAAAATGAAATGCGGTTTCGCCTGAAATAGAGGCACACAGAAATAATTACTTACCCGACGTAATATTGTTCAGAATTTACTGCATCGCAGTATGTTATTTCAGGTGAGTGACCATCCCGCCACGCTATTAACTTTTCACCGCCTTTCGGCTTCTATATTCCTTTTTATGCTTAACCTCCCGAAAACACGCCACGCCAGTATCCATGCGCTTTCGAGGCCCATCGGGAAAGTTCCCTCCCCCGTCGATATATTTTTGTGACAGAGTGCAAATTAAGGGACATAAAACCCGGACATAACTTGCAATAAAAGGGTTTCTGACCGACCTTATATGCATTAATTACGAAGCGCAAAAAAAATCAAAAATCTCGATTTCCACACAGTGAAGTGAAAACTATGTTGATTCCGTCTAAATTAAGTCGCCCGGTTCGTCTTGACCATACTGTGGTCCGCGAACGCTTGCTGGCGAAACTTTCCGGCGCGAACAATTTCCGACTGGCGCTGGTAACGAGCCCTGCAGGCTACGGCAAAACGACGCTCATTTCACAGTGGGCTTCCGGCAAGACCGATCTTGGCTGGTACTCCCTCGATGAGGGCGACAACCAGCAGGAGCGTTTTGCCAGCTATCTGATCGCTGCCATTCAGCAGGCGACCAACGGCCACTGTGTGACCAGCGAAGTGATGGTGCAGAAGCGCCAGTACGCCAGCCTCTCTTCCCTGTTTTCGCAACTGTTTATCGAGCTGGCCGAATGGCATCGCCCGCTCTATCTGGTTATTGATGACTACCACCTGATCACCAACCCGGTTATTCACGAGTCGATGCGCTTTTTCCTGCGCCACCAGCCAGAAAACCTGACCCTGGTGATCCTGTCGCGTAACCTGCCGCAGTTGGGCATTGCCAACCTGCGCGTGCGCGACCAGCTGCTGGAAATCGGCAGCCAGCAGCTCTCCTTTACCCATCAGGAAGCGAAGCAGTTCTTTGACTGCCGCCTGAAATCCCCTATCGAGGTGGCTGAGAGCAGCCGCCTGTGTGACGACGTGGCAGGCTGGGCAACCGCCCTGCAGCTGATTGCCCTGTCGGCCCGGCATAACAACAGTTCGACGCAGCAGTCCGCCCGTCGTCTGTCGGGGATCAATGCCAGCCATCTCTCCGATTACCTGGTGGATGAGGTGCTCGACAGCGTCGATCAATCCACCCGTCAGTTCCTGCTGAAAAGCTCCCTGCTGCGCTCGATGAACGATGCGCTGATTGTGCGCGTCACCGGCGAAGACAACGGCCAGATGCGTCTGGAAGAGATCGAACGTCAGGGGTTGTTCCTGCAGCGCATGGACGACTCCGGGGAGTGGTTCAGCTACCACCCGCTGTTTGGCAGCTTCCTGCGCCAGCGCTGCCAGTGGGAGCTGGCAACCGAATTACCGGAAGTCCACCGCGCCGCCGCCGAGAGCTGGATGGCCCAGGGCTTCCCGAGCGAGGCCATTCACCACGCCCTGGCGGCGGGGGATGCCCATATGCTGCGCGATATTCTGCTCAACCACGCCTGGAGCCTGTTTAACCACAGCGAGCTGGCCCTGCTGGAGGAGTCATTAAAAGCGCTGCCGTGGGAGAGCCTGCTGGAGAACCCGCGTCTGGTGCTGCTGCAGGCCTGGCTGATGCAGAGCCAGCACCGCTACAGCGAAGTGAATACCCTGCTGGCCCGCGCCGAGCAGGAGATGAAAGGCGAGATGGACGCGGCCCTGTACGGCGAATTCAACGCCCTGCGCGCGCAGGTAGCCATTAACGACGGTAACCCGGATGAGGCTCAGCGCCTGGCGCTGGGGGCGCTGGAGGAGCTGCCGCTGGCGAACTTCTACAGCCGCATCGTCGCCACCTCGGTGCACGGGGAAGTGCTGCACTGTAAGGGCGACCTTACCCGCTCCCTGTCGCTGATGCAGCAAACCGAGCAGATGGCGCGCCGTCATGACGTCTGGCACTACGCCCTGTGGAGTCTGATCCAGCAGAGCGAAATTTTGTTTGCTCAGGGCTTCCTGCAGGCCGCCTGGGAGACCCAGGAGAAAGCCTTCACCCTGATCCGAGATCAGCACCTGGAACAGCTGCCGATGCACGAGTTCCTGCTGCGCATTCGCGCTCAGCTGCTGTGGGCCTGGTCCCGCCTGGACGAAGCCGAAAGCACCGCCCGTCATGGGGTCGACGTGCTCTCCACCTATCAGCCGCAGCAGCAGCTGCAGTGTCTGGGCCTGCTGGTTCAGTGCTCGCTGGCGCGCGGCGATCTGGATAACGCCCGTAACCACCTTAACCGTCTGGAGAACCTGCTCGGCAACGGTCAGTATCACAGCGACTGGGTGTCCAACGCCGATAAGGTCCGGGTAATTTACTGGCAGATGACCGGCAACAAGAAATCGGCGGCCAACTGGCTGCGCCAGACGCCGAAGCCGGAGTTTGCCAATAACCACTTCCTGCAGAGCCAGTGGCGCAACATTGCCCGGGCGCAGATCCTGTTAGGCGAATTCGAACCGGCGGAGATGGTGCTGGAAGAGTTAAACGAAAACGCCCGCAGCCTGCGTCTGATGAGCGATCTGAACCGCAACCTGCTGCTGCAGAACCAGCTCTACTGGCAGGCCGGACGCAAAAACGATGCCCAGCGCGTGCTGCTGGAAGCCTTGCAGCTGGCGAACCGCACCGGGTTTATCAGCCACTTTGTGATTGAAGGCGAGACTATGGCGCAGCAGCTGCGCCAGCTCATTCAGCTTAATACCCTGCCGGAGCTGGACCAGCACCGCGCCCAGCGCATCCTGCGGGAGATTAACCAGCATCACCGCCACAAATTCGCCCATTTCGATGAGACCTTCGTGGAGCGTCTGCTGACCCATCCGGAAGTCCCGGAGCTGATCCGCACCAGCCCGCTGACCCAGCGTGAGTGGCAGGTGCTGGGGCTGATCTACTCAGGTTACAGCAACGAGCAGATCGCCGGTGAGCTGGCCGTGGCGGCCACCACCATCAAAACGCATATCCGGAATCTGTATCAGAAGCTGGGCGTCGCCCACCGCCAGGATGCGGTGCTGCATGCGCAGCAGCTGTTGAAGATGATGGGGTACGGGGTGTAATTCATTGCCCGGCGGCGCTACGCTTGCACGGGCCTACGGTTTTGTAGGTCGGGTAAGCGCAGCGCCACCCGACATGAATTCAGCACAGCTCTAACTGCAACTTATTATCCCGAATCACTTTCAGCACCCCTTCAGGCGGCATCACGTCGGTATAGACCGCGTTCACCATGCTGATGCTGCCCATATTGACCATCGCGTTACGGCCAAACTTCGAGTGATCCACTACCAGCATCACGTGGCGCGAGTTCTCAATGATCGCCCGCTTGGTGCGCACTTCATGGTAGTCAAACTCCAGCAGCGAGCCGTCGGTATCGATGCCGCTGATGCCGAGGATGCCGAAGTCGAGGCGGAATTGGGAGATAAAGTCGAGGGTCGCTTCACCAATAATCCCGCCGTCACGGCTGCGCAGCTCACCCCCCGCGAGGATGATACGGAAGTCCTCTTTTTGCATCAGGGTGGTGGCGACGTTGAGGTTGTTAGTGACGACCCGCAGGTTCTCATGGTTCAGCAGGGCGTGGGCCACCGCTTCCGGCGTGGTGCCGATGTCGATAAACAGCGTCGCGCCGTTCGGGATCTGGCTCGCCACCTTACGGGCGATGCGCTCCTTCTCAGACGTCTGCGTCGCTTTGCGGTCGTGCCAGGGGGTGTTCACCGAACTGGACGGCAGCGCCGCGCCACCGTGGTGGCGCAGGATGCGGTTCTGATCGGCCAGGTCGTTGAGATCCCGACGAATGGTCTGTGGGCTGACGGCAAACTGCTCCACCAGCTCCTCCGTGCTGACGTATCCCTGCTTTTTCACCAGATCGATAATGGCATCATGACGTTGTGTTTGTTTCATCAGAGTTCCCTGCCAGAATTATGTTCGTTTTCGCGCATTTAGCGTATCGGCAAACGCCATCGCCAGCCCGACCGCCAGTCCGGCCACGTGTGCGCCGTTGGCAATCGCCATGCCAAACAGATCAAACCATCCGGCAATAATCCAGATTAATGCGAAGGTCATTAAACCGCGCTGCAAATAGATGCCGCTCGCGGGATCGCGCTCGCCGCGCAGCCAGACATAGCCCATCAGGGCGTAGACCACGCCGGAGAGGCCGCCAAACCACGGGCCACCAAACTTATGCTGGATAAAGCCGCTGAGCAGCGCGCTGATCAGCGTCAACACGATGAGCTTGCCGCTGCCGAGCCGCTTCTCCACCGCCCCGCCGAGATACCACCACCACAGCAGGTTAAAGAGGATATGCAGCACCGAGAAGTGCATCAGCGCGTGGGTGAAGTAGCGCCAGAACTCAAACTCAACGGAGGCGTCATATGGCCAGGCCAGCATCAGCATCACCTGCTGATCGCCCACCACGCTCATCAGAATGAAGACCAGGATACAGGCCGCCATCAACCCCAGCGTAAAGGGCCCCGCGCGTTCGCGCAGGGTCGCCAGGAAAGGGAAGCGCTGGTAGTGCAGCCCGCTGCTGGTATGGCCTGCCTGCCAGCTTGCCGCCAGATAGCGCGCATCGCCGGGGTTCTTGAGAAAACGCGCCAGCTCGGCATTGACCCGGGAGGCCTGGCTCTCATCCGCCAGCCAGACGTCGGTCTGGGTATGTTGTTGAATGGTGAGGATAACACCCTGCGTCGCCATATAGTCGACAAACGCCTGGGCGACGCGCGGGTTGGTAAAAGAGGTAATCATCAGCATCGGCGGCAGTCGCTTATTCCACACAAAAGGGGACAGTATATACCCTAAATGTCCGCGTGCTCGACTTCTGCCGGGAAATGACGGTGCCAGGCATCGAATCCGCCGTCAACGCTGTAGACCGCTTCAAAGCCCTGCTGGAGCAGGTATTGCGCCGCGCCTTTGCTGCTGTTGCCGTGATAGCACATCACCATCACCGGGGTCTCGAAATCGTTCTCGCGCATAAATTCGCTCAGGGAGGCGTTGGTCAGGTGAAACGCGCCCGGCGTATGGCCCATGGCGAAGCTTTGCGGATCGCGGATGTCCACCAGCACCGCCAGTCCCTGGTGCATTTTCTGGTGGGCTTCTTCTACGTTAATACATTCAAAATGTTCCATGGTGCTCTCTGTTATGTGTGCAGGTGCAGTGCGGCCTGATGCCCTCACTATCTTATCGGCTAGTGTACGTCCTGGCGGCGGGTAAACGCCATTATGTTAGCTATATCACTCAAATTTGTTTTTTTGATGTTACTAAAATCCATTTCCTTTGCTAATATGAGCGATATCGAACATTTTTGAGCTTTTACGAAAGTGCGTGAGGATACAATGGAAACCAAAGATCTGATTGTTATCGGTGGCGGAATTAACGGGGCGGGCATCGCGGCGGACGCGGCCGGGCGCGGGCTATCTGTCCTGATGCTGGAAGCGCAGGATCTCGCCTGTGCCACCTCCTCCGCCAGCTCTAAGCTGATCCACGGTGGCCTGCGTTATCTGGAGCACTACGAGTTCCGCCTGGTCAGTGAGGCGCTGGCCGAGCGCGAAGTGCTGCTGAAAATGGCCCCGCATATCGCCACCCCAATGCGTTTTCGTCTGCCGCACCGCCCGCATCTGCGTCCGGCCTGGATGATCCGCATTGGTCTGTTTATGTACGATCACCTGGGCAAACGTACCAGCCTGCCCGCCTCTGCCGGTGTGCGTTTTGGCGCAGACTCGGTGCTGAAGCCTGAAATCGTGCGCGGATTCGAATATTCCGACTGCTGGGTGGATGATGCCCGTCTGGTGCTCGCTAACGCGCAAATGGTTGAACGCAAAGGCGGCGAGGTGAAAACCCGCACCCGCGCCGTCTCTGCCCGTCGCGAAAACGGGCTGTGGATCGTCGAAGCCGAAGATATTGATACCGGCGAGCGTTTCAGCTGGCAGGCGCGCGGTCTGGTGAATGCCACCGGCCCATGGGTGAAGCAGTTCTTCGACCAGGGGATGCAGCTCCCGTCGCCGTATGGCATCCGTCTGATCAAGGGCAGCCATATCGTGGTGCCGCGGGTGCATACCCAGAAGCAGGCCTATATTCTGCAAAACGAAGACAAGCGCATCGTGTTTGTGATCCCGTGGATGGATGAGTTCTCGATCATTGGTACCACCGACGTGGAGTACAAAGGCGATCCGAAAAGCGTCGCTATCGACGAGAGTGAAATCAGCTATCTGCTGAAGGTCTATAACGCCCACTTTAAGAAGCCGCTGGCGCGGGACGATGTGGTCTGGAGCTACTCGGGGGTGCGTCCGCTGTGCGATGACGAGTCCGACTCTCCGCAGGCCATCACTCGTGATTACACCCTCGATATTCACGATGACCACGGCAAAGCGCCGCTGCTGTCAGTGTTTGGCGGCAAGCTCACCACCTATCGCAAGCTGGCTGAGCATGCGATGGAAAAACTGGCACCGTTCTATCAGGGTATCGGTCCGGCATGGACCAAAGGCGCGGTGCTGCCTGGCGGCGACATCGGCGGCAACCGCGATGACTATGCAGCGAAGTTGCGCCGTCGCTATCCGTTTATCAGCGAATCCATGGCCCGCCACTTTGCCCGCACCTACGGCAGCAACAGTGAGCTGATCCTGAATGACGCGAAGGATCTCAGCGATCTGGGCGAGCATTTTGGTCACGAGTTCTACGAGGTAGAGTTACGCTATTTAGCCGACCACGAGTGGGTACGCCGCGCGGACGATGCGCTGTGGCGTCGTACCAAAGAGGGGATGTGGCTGAATGCGGAGCAGCAGTCCCGCGTAGCCCTGTGGCTGGCCGAGCGTACGGGAAAGCGTGAGTTGTCGTTAGCATCGTGAAAAAGCCGGGTGGCGGCTTCGCCTTACCCGGCCTACAAAGAGACGAACATGTAGGCCCGGTAAGCGTAGCGCCACCGGGCTTTTTTTACAGTTTCACCGGATCAATATGCCAGATGGTCTCGGCATACTCCTGGATAGTGCGATCGGAGGAGAAGTAGCCCATGTTGGCGATGTTGTGCATCGCTTTGGTGGTCCACTCTTCCGGCTTGCGATACAGCTCGTCGACCTTGTCCTGACAATCCACATAGCTGCGGTAGTCTGCCAGCACCTGGTAGTGGTCACCGAAGTTAATCAGCGAATCCACGAGGTCGCGGTAGCGGCCAGGCTCGTCCGGGTTGAAGACCCCGGTACCAATCTGCGTCAGCACCTGACGCAGCTCTTCATCCTGCTCGTAGTAATCACGCGGCGAGTAGCCCTTCGCACGTAGGGCCTCCACCTCTTCCGTGGTGTTACCAAAGATGAAGATATTCTCTTCGCCCACGTGCTCCAGCATCTCGACATTGGCACCATCCAGCGTGCCGATGGTCAGCGCGCCGTTGAGGGCAAATTTCATGTTACTGGTGCCGGAAGCTTCGGTGCCCGCGGTGGAGATCTGCTCCGAGAGATCGGCTGCCGGGATAATCAGCTGGGCCAGACTCACGCTGTAGTTCGGGATAAAGACGACCTTCAGCTTGTCACCAATCTGCGGATCGTTGTTGATCACCTTCGCCACGTCGTTGATCAGGTGAATGATGTGCTTCGCCATGTAGTAGGCCGAGGCCGCTTTCCCGGCGAAGATGTTCACGCGCGGCACCCAGTCGGCATCCGGATCGGCTTTGATGCGGTTGTAACGGGTGATCACGTGCAGCACGTTCATCAGCTGACGTTTGTACTCGTGGATACGTTTGATCTGCACGTCGAACAGCGCTTTCGGGTTGGCCACCACGTTGAGATGCAGCGCCATCCACACCGCCAGCCGCTTTTTATTCAGCAGCTTGGCATCACGCACCGCCTTATTCACCGTCGGGAAATCGGCGTGCTGCTCCAGCTCGCTCAGCTGGCTTAAATCGGTACGCCAGTTGCGGCCGATGTTCTCGTCGAGCACGTCGGAGAGCGGCTGGTTAGCCAGCGCCAGCCAGCGGCGCGGCGTCACCCCATTGGTGACGTTGCAGAAACGCATCGGGAAGATTTTGGCAAAGTCAGCAAACAGCGACTGTACCATCAGGTTGGAGTGCAGTTCCGACACGCCATTAACCTTGTGGCTAATCACCACCGCCAGCCACGCCATACGCACCCGGCGGCCATTGGACTCATCAATGATCGAGGTGCGGCTCAGCAGGCCGGTGTCGTGCGGGTACTGCTCCTGCAAGGTTTTCAGGAAGAAGTCGTTGATCTCAAAGATGATCTGCAGGTGGCGCGGCAGGATTTTGCCGAGCATATCCACCGGCCAGGTCTCCAGCGCTTCGCTCATCAACGTGTGGTTGGTGTAGGAGAAGACCTGGCAGGTCACCTCAAACGCCTCGTCCCAGCTGAACTTATGTTCGTCGATCAGCAGGCGCATCAGCTCCGGGATCGACAGCACCGGGTGGGTGTCGTTAAGGTGGATAGCGGTTTTTTCCGCCAGGTTGGCGTAGGTTTTATGCAGCTGGTAGTGGCGGCTCAGGATGTCCTGAATGGTCGCAGAGACCAGGAAGTACTCCTGACGCAGACGCAGCTCGCGCCCGGAGTAGGTAGAGTCATCCGGGTACAGGACGCGGGAGACATTCTCGGAGTGGTTTTTGTCCTCCACCGCCGCGAAATAGTCGCCCTGATTGAATTTACCGAGGTTAATCTCGCTACTGGCCTGGGCGTTCCACAGACGCAGCGTGTTGGTGGCATCGGTGTCGTAGCCCGGGATAATCTGGTCGTAGGCCACGGCGAGGATCTCTTCGGTTTCGACCCAGCGGCTCTTTTTGCCTTCCTGCTGGATACGTCCACCAAAGCGCACTTTGTAGCGGGTGTTATGACGCTTGAACTCCCACGGGTTGCCGTACTCCAGCCAGTAGTCCGGGGACTCTTTCTGCCGTCCGTCGACGATGTTCTGTTTGAACATACCGTAATCGTAGCGGATACCGTAGCCGCGTCCCGGCAGGGCGAGCGTCGCCAGCGAGTCGAGGAAGCAGGCTGCCAGACGACCGAGACCGCCGTTGCCTAAGCCGGGGTCGTTCTCTTCGTCGATCAGCTCCTCTAAATCCAGCCCCATCTCTTCCAGTGCGGTTTTGACGTCGTCATAGATACCCAGCGACAACAGCGCATTGGAGAGGGTGCGGCCAATCAAGAACTCCATCGACAGATAGTAAACCTGGCGGGTCTCCTGTGAGAGCTGGGCGCGGTTAGAGCGCAGCCAGCGTTCAACCAGCCGGTCACGCACGGCAAACAGCGTGGCGTTGAGCCACTCGTGTTTGTTAGCAATCACCGGATCTTTGCCGATGATGAACATCAGCTTGTAAGCGATTGAGTGCTTTAACGCCTCAATGCTTACCGTGGGAGACGCATAGGAAAAAGGTGCATTCATATCTCTGATTCCAGCATTGTTACATCAAGCGTTGATAAAGATCGCGGTAGGACTGCGCCGCAACTTGCCAGCTAAAATCCATGGCCATCGCCTGGCGCTGAACAAAACGCCACAAAGAAGGACGAGACCACAACACGAAGGCACGACGAATCGCGCGTAACAGCGACCAGGCATTACTGTCCTCAAAGACAAATCCGCTGGCGATTCCGTCTGCCAGGTTCTCCAGCGAGGTGTCGGATACGGTATCCGCCAGCCCGCCGGTACGCCGCACCAGCGGCAGCGTGCCGTACTTCAGACCATACAGCTGGGTTAAGCCGCAGGGCTCAAAGCGACTCGGCACCAGGATAACGTCGGCGCCCGCCATGATGCGGTGCGAAAACGCTTCGTGATAGCCAATCTGAACGCCAACCTGACCCGGATGCTCGGCGGCCGCCGCAAGGAAGCCCTCCTGCAATACCGGATCGCCCGCGCCCAGCAGTGCCAGCTGTCCGCCCTGCTCCAGCAGGCCCGGCAGCGCCTCGAGCACCAGATCGAGCCCTTTCTGGCTGGTCAGACGGCTCACCACCGCAAACAGCGGTACCTTCTCGTTGACCTTCAGCCCCATGGCAATTTGCAGCTGACGTTTGTTCTCGGCCTTATCTTCTACGGAATCGCGGTTGTAACGCGCGGTCAGCAGCAGATCCGACTCCGGGCTCCAGATTTTTTCATCCACGCCGTTGAGAATGCCCGACAGACGCCCTTCGCGCTGGCGTTGTGCGAGCAGCCCCTCCATGCCGTAGCCAAACTGCGGCTCGGTGATCTCCCGCGCATAGGTCGGACTCACGGCGGTGATGTGATCCGCGTAGTACAGCCCGGCCTTGAGGAACGAAATCTGCCCGTTAAACTCCAGCCCATGGATATTAAAGAACGACCATGGCAGATCGATGTCATCCATATGTTTGGCTAAATACAGCCCCTGATAGGCCAGGTTATGCACGGTAAAGACCGACTTCGCCGGATGGCCACGCGCCGCCAGATACGCCGGAGCGAGCCCGGCGTGCCAGTCGTGGGCGTGCACCACGTCCGGACGCCAGAACGGATCCAGCCCGGAGGCCATCTCCGCCCCAACCCAGCCGAGCAGCGCGAAACGCAGCACGTTATCGGTATAGGCAAATAAGTTGGTGTCGTGGTACGGGCTCCCTGGGCGGTCATACAGGTGCGGGGCATCAATCAGGTAGATGCCCACGCCGTTGTAATGACCAAACAGTAATGTGATGCGCCCGGCAAAGGTGTCGCGGCGGCTGACAATCTGGGCGTCAGGGATGCCGCGACGGATATCGGGAAAAGCGGGTAACAGCACGCGAGTATCGACCCCACCGGCAATTTGCGCCGCCGGTAGCGCCCCAATCACATCCGCCAACCCGCCGGTTTTCAGCAACGGGAACATCTCAGAACAAACGTGTAAAACCTGCATCATCGCTCCTGTTTGATCTGCAGTTTACGCAGCATTTCACGCGTAACCAGCACGATGCCTTCTTCTGAGCGGTAGAAACGGCGCGCGTCCTCTTCCGCGTTTTCTCCAATTACCATGCCTTCCGGAATGACGCAGGCACGGTCGATAACGCAACGACGCAGGCGGCACGAGCGGCCAACCCAGACGTCGGGTAACAAGACTGACGAATCAATGTTGCAGAAGGAGTTCACCCGCACGCGTGGGAACAGCACCGACTGCACCACCACCGAGCCCGAAATAATGCACCCGCCAGAGACCAGCGAGTTCAGCGTCATGCCGTGGCTGCCCGAGCGGTCCTGGACAAATTTCGCCGGCGGCAGGGACTCCATATGGGTACGGATCGGCCAATTATGGTCGTACATGTCCAGCTCCGGCGTCACCGAGGCCAGATCGAGGTTAGCCTTCCAGTACGCCTCCAGGGTACCGACATCACGCCAGTAAGGTTCTGACTTCGGATCGGACTGCACGCAGGAGAGTGGGAATGGATGTGCATAGGCCATGCCAGATTTGGTGATTTTCGGGATGATATCTTTACCGAAGTCGTGGCTGGATTTCTCATCCTTGTCGTCCTCTTCCAGCAGTTGATAAAGGTAATCTGCATCAAAGACATAGATCCCCATGCTGGCCAGCGATTTGGTGTCATCTCCCGGCATTGACGGTGGGTTCGCCGGTTTTTCAACGAACTCGATCACCTTGTCGTTTTCGTCCACCGCCATCACGCCAAAGGCCGTCGCTTCGGCAACGGGCACCGGCATACAGGCTACGGTGCAGCGCGCCCCTTTTTCGACATGGTCGATGAGCATGCGCGAGTAGTCCTGCTTGTAGATGTGGTCCCCGGCGAGGATCACCACGTACTCGGCGTCATAGCGACGAATAATGTCGAGGTTTTGCGTCACCGCATCGGCGGTACCGCGATACCAGTTTTCGCCGTGCACGCGCTGTTGGGCAGGTAACAGGTCGACAAACTCGTTCATCTCCTCACTGAAGAACGACCAGCCGCGCTGAATATGCTGCACCAGGGTGTGTGACTGGTACTGGGTGATGACGCCAATACGGCGAATGCCTGAGTTCAGGCAGTTTGACAGGGCAAAATCGATAATACGGAATTTACCGCCAAAGTGGACGGCGGGCTTGGCGCGCTTAATCGTTAAATCTTTTAATCGGGTACCGCGGCCGCCAGCAAGAATCAGGGCAACAGACTTCAATGGCAGCTGACGCGCCAACATGAGAGGGTCGTTCTTATCTAACCTAACCATGATCAACTCCTTTTATTATCATCTCTGGAATACACATACACCGTGCGCAGGCCCATGCCAGGCAGTCATAACGACCGGATTATCTTCTCCGGCAAAGGGAGGGATAGCCCGCCACTCTCCTTCGGGTAAAACAAGTTCTGCGACCTCATCTGTGGCGTTAAGCGTAATCAGCCAGCTTTCTGAGAGCAGGATTTGCAGACACGGCACGCCGCTCTGCCACTCACGCGCGTCCAGGGGTTGCGCCTTTTTATTTAGCCAGCGAACATGCCCATCGCCCTCTTCCCACCACTGGTTCAGGGTGAGCGCCGGGATCTGCTGACGCAGATGGATCAGCGCAGCGGTAAAGTCGGCTAATCCACTGTTGGCCTGTTGCCAGTCCAGCCAGGTTAACGGGTTGTCCTGGCAATATGCATTGTTGTTACCGTGCTGGCTGTGGCCATGTTCATCGCCTGCCAGCAACATCGGCGTTCCTTGCGACAAAAGCAGCGTGGTGAGCAGCGCGTGCACGCTGGCGCGGCGTCGCTCAATCACATTCAGATTGCCACTTAATCCTTCGATACCATGGTTAAAACTGTGGTTATTGAAGGTGCCGTCACGATTTTCTTCGCCATTCGCTTCATTGTGTTTCTGATTGAAACAAACGCAGTCACGCAGGGTGAACCCATCGTGCGCGGTGACCAGGTTAATCGACGCGGAGGGCAGTCGCCCGTTGCGCTTGAACAGATCGCTGGAAGCGGCAAAACGCCCGGCAAACTGCCCGAGTGACAGATCGCGCGCCAGCCAGAAGCGGCGCGCGGCGTCACGGTAGTGGTCGTTCCACTCGGCAAACAGCGGCGGGAAATTCCCCACCTGGTAGCCGCCAGGACCAATATCCCAGGGCTCCGCGATCAGCTTCACGCCCGAGAGCAGCGGGCAGTTCTTAATCGCTTCAAACAGCGGTGCCTGCGGGCTGTATTCCGGCGTGCGTCCCATCACCGGGGCCAGGTCAAAACGAAAGCCGTCAATATGGAACGTTTCCACCCAGTACTTCAGGCATTCATGCGCGTACTGCACCACCGCCGGATGGCTGAGATTTAAGGTGTTACCGCAGCCGGTCCAGTTGTGGTAATCGCCATCCTCTCTTAACCAATAATAGCTAGGGTTATCAATTCCGCGCAGGGAGAACGTCGGGCCCTCCAGATCCAGCTCCGCGCTGTGGTTCAGCACGATATCCAGAATGACCTCAATACCGGCTTCGTGTAGCGCCTTCACCGCATCACGAAACTCATCCCGGGCTCGCTCAGGATGCGAGGCATAGCGCGGATCCAGAGCAAACATCGCCATCGGGTTGTAGCCCCAGTAGTTGCTGAGACCCAGGCGTTGCAGACGCGGCTCGGAGGCAAAATGCGCCACCGGTAATAATTCCAGGGCGGTGATCCCGAGATGCTTAAAATACGCAATCATCACCGGGTGGCCGAGCGCCTGGTAGGTCCCGCGGAGCGCCTCCGGAATGCCAGGGTGCAGATACGTCAGCCCTTTCACGTGGGCTTCATAGATGACCGTCTTGCCCCAGGGCGTGTTGGGGGGAGCGTCCTCTTCCCAGTCGTAACGATCGTCGCTGACCACCACGCTGCGGGGTGCCACCGGGGCACTGTCCCGGTGATCGGCGGTCACTTTGCCACTGTGCAGCAGAACATCGTCTTCCAGCGTGCCTTCAACCTTATACGCACAGGGGTCGAGCAGCAGCTTGGCCGGGTTGAAGAACAGCCCTCTGGCCGGTTCCCAGGGGCCATGTACCCGGAAGCCATAGCGGGTGCCGGGCCGGGCATGCTCGAGGTAGCCATGCCAGATATCGCCGCTGCGGGCCACCAGATCGTAACGGTGTTCAATGTCCTTATCGTCAAACACGCAGAGTTCAACCCGATCCGCATGGGCGGAAAAGAGGGTGAAGTTCACCCCTTTACCATCGTAGCGTGCACCGAGCGGTGCCGGGTTGCCTGCAGCAAGCTGCGTCATTCCCCCTCCCGGACCAGCCAGATCGTCGACAGCGGCGGCAGGGTCAGGCTCAGGGATTGTGGTCGGCCATGGCTCTCCTGATCGTCACTCTGCACCAGCCCGCCGTTGCCCGCGTTGCTGCCGTGGTAATGCATGGAGTCGGTGTTCAGCACCTCACGCCATTTGCCCGGCTGATTGATGCCGAAACGGTAGTGATGGCGCGTCACCGGGGTGAAGTTACTGGCGACAATGATTTCGTTACCCACCTTGTCACGGCGGACAAAGATCAGCACCGAGCGTTCGTTGTCGTCCACCACCAGCCACTCAAAGCCGTAATCGTCAAAGTCCAGCTCGTGCAGGGCCTTGTGGTGACGGTAGGTATGGTTCAGGTCGCGCACCAGGCGCTGAACGCCGTGGTGCCAGTTGTCGCCCCCTTCCAGCAGGTTCCAGTCGAGGCTGGTATCGTGGTTCCACTCCCGGCCCTGGGCGAACTCGTTGCCCATAAACATTAATTTTTTGCCCGGGAAGGCAAACATCCAGCCGTAGTAGGCGCGCAGGTTGGCAAACTTCTGCCAGGCGTCGCCCGGCATGCGGTCAAGAATCGATTTTTTGCCGTGGACCACTTCGTCGTGAGAGAGCGGCAGGACAAAGTTTTCGGTGCTGTTGTAGAGCATGCCGAAGGTCAGTTTGTTGTGGTGATACTGACGATGAATCGGATCCAGCTTCATGTAATCCAGGGTGTCGTGCATCCAGCCGAGGTTCCACTTGAACCAGAAGCCGAGGCCGCCCATGGATGGCGGACGGGAGACGCCCGGGAAGTCGGTAGACTCTTCCGCCATGGTTACCGCGCCCGGCGTCTGCTCCCCGAGAATACGGTTGGTGTTACGCAGGAACTCAATGGCTTCGAGGTTTTCCCGGCCACCGAATTCGTTCGGGATCCACTCTCCCTCTTTACGGCTGTAGTCGCGGTAGATCATCGAGGCGACGGCGTCCACGCGCAGGGCATCAATGCCGAAGCGCTCGATCCAGTAGAGGGCGTTGCCCACCAGATAGTTGGTCACTTCCCGACGGCCATAGTTGTAGATCAGGGTGTTCCAGTCCTGATGGTAGCCTTCGCGCGGATCGCTGTGCTCATACAGGTTTGTCCCGTCGAATTCGGCCAGGCCAAAATCATCGGACGGGAAGTGGCCCGGCACCCAGTCGAGGATCACGTTCAGCCCGGCGGCGTGTGCGGCGTTGATAAAGTAGCGGAAGTCGTCCCGGGTACCGAAGCGGCGAGTCGGGGCATACATGCCGGTCGGCTGATAGCCCCAGCTCCCGTCAAAGGGGTGTTCGTTAATCGGCAGCAGCTCCAGATGGGTAAAGCCCATCCATTTCACATACGGGATCAGCTGGTCGGCCAGCTCCCGGTAGCTGAGCCAGAAGTTGTTATCGGTATGGCGACGCCAGGAGCCCAGATGGACTTCATAAATGGAGATCGGCATATCGAACTGGTTGGCGCGGACGCGCTCTTCGCTCTGAGCGACTTTCTCGGGCAGGCCACAGATGAGCGACGCGGTCTCCGGGCGCATTTGCGCTTCGAAGGCATAGGGGTCGGCTTTGATACGCAGATTGCCGTGGGCATCGATCAGCTCGTATTTGTACAGCTGGCCGTTTTGCGCGCCGGGGATAAACAGCTCCCAGATGCCGGTCTCACGACGCAGGCGCATCGGGTGGCGACGGCCATCCCAGTAGTTGAACTGCCCCACCACCGACACGCGGCGGGCATTCGGAGCCCAGACGGTAAAGCGGGTGCCGGTTACGCCATCCATGGTGTCGGCGTGGGCGCCGAGGGTCTCGTAGGGACGCAGGTGCGTACCTTCAGACAGCAGCCAGGCATCCATCTCCTGCAGCAGCGGACCGAAGCGATAGGGATCGTCGATCAGGTTCTGCTGACCATGCCAGATGACGGCGAGTTGATAACGGAAGAGATTCTTACGGCGGGCCATCACGCCAGCGAAGAAGCCGCGTGAATCGATACATTCGAGTTTACCGACCTTGCGCCCGGTTTTAGGTTCGATTACCCACACTTCCGTCGCGTCAGGTAGCAGTGCCCGGACTTCCAGTCCGGCGTCAGTGCGGTGCATGCCAAGTACAGAAAAGGGATCCGCAAAGTGACCCTCAATAAGCGCATTAATCACGTCTCTATCAATACGAACGGACATGGTATTCATCCTGTTTTTTTAGTTGCCGCCCCTGTCGCGCACCGGGTACGACCTTAATGTGACCTGGACGGAACAGCACCTTGTGCATCCTCTCTGTTCCATCCAACCTCCAGGCGGAATATGTGACATCCCGCATAAAGCATAGCCAACGCTTTATATGACTCCCGAAAAATAATGAATCATTTGCGTTTTCGTCCTTTAGTACGCAAAAAAAGGGGTGATAAATCACCCCAAAGTATTAAGTATTTATTACGCCAGCTGGCGTAGCATCCGACGCAGCGGCTCGGCGGCACCCCACAGAAGCTGGTCGCCGACGGTAAAAGCGGAAAGATATTCCGGGCCCATATTTAGTTTACGCAGGCGTCCTACAGGGGTAGATAATGTGCCGGTGACCGCAGCCGGCGTCAGCTCGCGCATGGTGATGTCACGATCGTTAGGAATGACTTTTGCCCACTGATTGTGAGACGCCAGCAGCTCTTCCACCGTCGGAATAGACACATCTTTTTTCAGTTTAATGGTGAACGCCTGGCTGTGGCAGCGCAGCGCGCCGATGCGCACGCACAGGCCATCAACCGGGATCGCGGAAGAAGTACGCAGGATTTTGTTGGTCTCGGCCTGGCCTTTCCACTCTTCGCGGGTCTGGCCGTTGTCCAGCTGCTTGTCGATCCATGGGATTAGGCCACCGGCCAGCGGTACGCCGAAGTTATCCACCGGCAGCTCGCCGCTGCGGGTCAGCTGAGTGACTTTACGCTCGATATCGAGGATCGCAGACGCCGGGTTAGCCAGCTCTGTCGCGACGCTGTGGTGCAGCTGGCCCATCTGGGTCAGCAGCTCACGCATATGGCGCGCGCCGCCGCCGGAGGCCGCCTGGTAGGTCGCCACAGAGACCCACTCCACCAGATCCTGGGCAAACAGACCGCCCAGCGACATCAGCATCAGGCTGACGGTACAGTTACCGCCCACGAAGGTTTTGACGCCGTTGTTCAGGCCGTCGGTGATGACGTCCTGGTTCACCGGGTCAAGAATGATGATCGCATCGTCTTTCATGCGCAGCGAAGAGGCCGCGTCAATCCAGTAGCCCTGCCAGCCGCTTTCACACAGCTTTGGGTAAATTTCGTTGGTATAATCGCCGCCCTGGCAGGTGACAATAATGTCCAGCGCCTTCAACGCTTCCAGATCGTAAGCATCCTGCAACGTGCCTGTGGTACCCCCAAAGGACGGTGCAGCCTGGCCAAGCTGGGAAGTGGAGAAGAAGACCGGGCGGATAGCGTCGAAATCGCGCTCTTCAACCATGCGTTGCATGAGTACAGAGCCGACCATACCGCGCCAGCCGATAAAACCAACGTTTTTCATAGCATTTTTTTCCTGCAGAGGGTGTGTGCTGTTTATGCAAGCCAGTATTGAACTGGGATATGCTTCACATTACAAAATGCTGCCAAAGTCGCAAGCGAAATTAATCGATGATTGTCCGGCTATCAGAAAAAGCGCTAATCATCGTAATAACCATACAAGTATCAGGGATAACCTACGATGAGTGAAATCATTTCCGCCGCTGTTTTATTGATCCTAATTATGGATCCACTCGGAAATCTGCCTATTTTCATGTCGGTGTTGAAGCACACCGAGCCGAAGCGCCGTCGGGCAATCATGATCCGCGAGCTGCTCATCGCCCTGCTGGTGATGTTTATCTTCCTGTTTGCTGGCGAAAAAATCCTCGCCTTCCTGAATTTACGCGCTGAAACGGTCTCTATTTCCGGCGGGATTATTCTGTTTCTGATTGCCATCAAAATGATTTTCCCGAGCAGCGAAGGCAGCAGCAGCGGCCTGCCTGCAGGGGAAGAGCCTTTTATTGTGCCGCTGGCTATTCCGCTGGTCGCCGGGCCGACGATTCTGGCGACGCTGATGCTGCTGTCGCATCAGTATCCGAATCAGATGAGCCATCTGGTGATTGCCCTGCTGATCGCCTGGGGCGGGACCTTTATCATTTTGCTGCAATCGTCGCTGTTCCTGCGCCTGCTGGGCGAGAAAGGGGTTAATGCCCTGGAACGGCTGATGGGATTGATTCTGGTGATGATGGCAACGCAGATGTTCCTGGATGGGATTCGGGCATGGATGAGGGGGTAGCACGCTCCTTTAGGATGTACGGTCCGGGAACATGCGGCTCAGGCGGTAGTTCCGTTCACCTTACGTTCCTTGCTTCTCTGTTACATCCGCACCGGTGAACGTGCCAGGGTGGCTCAATCGCCACCACCCTGGCGACCCGGGCTCCCGGCAAGAAAATCGCCGCTTCGCGGTACCCTCAGCTTATTCCTTCCGGCTATCGGGTCGGGCACCAGCCTGCATCCATGCAGGCTATGCCCTCTCGGCGCGTCCATGCGCCTCGCCCCGGCCTCCAGTCAACGCTTCGGCGATTTTCAGCCGGACAAGGGTGCCGCTGCGGCTGTTGTGCTTAACGGACTATTTTCGTCGCTGAAGATTTAATTTCTGGTTATGCGAGCAGCCTTCCAGAGCTTCGCTTGATACACCATCAGCAAAGGGGTATCTTCTCGCCACGCCTGCAAAATCATGCGTCAGGGTTGGTCCCCTGAATATCTCATCATTGCTTCTCAATCAGAGGGATATTTATGGAACACACCTTTTCTCACTCTTTATTCACTATACCATTCGATCACAACACTGATTTCACCGAGCTGGCAGACAACTGCGCGCGATTTGTTGACGTACTGGTTGAATGCGACGATCCGACTCAGAAGATGGCGCTGTGCGGACGCCTTTCCGCCTGTCTTGCTCTGCTTCAGCCAACGCTGCTTGAGCCTGTGCCAGAGCATTTAAAAGCGAGCCTGACGGTGGTTGACCTACCGCTGGAGCTGCCCGTATTTGAACCGGAAGTGGATCCGGTGGGACGCTATTGCCAGCTTTTAACACAGCTACTCCTGAATCAATCGCTGTCAAAAAGTGATGAAAGAGTGGCGGGAGATTTACTCCAGAAGCTGGTGGAATTTTATAGCGATACGCTGAAAGCACAGCGCTGGCTGCGCACCGAAGAAGGCGTTGTACCGCTGCTTTAGTTTTTGCGTACTTAACGCAATTAACACATCACAGTTAAGTGAAAAAGCTACAGCGGCACCCTGGTCCGGCTGAAAATCGCCGAAGCGTTGACTGGAGGCCGGGGCGAGGCGCAGGGATGCGCCGAGAGGGGGCGACCTACAGGGATGTAGGATCGCCCCCGACCCGATAGCCGGAAGGAATAAGCTGAGGGTACCGCGAAGCGGCGATTTTCCTGGCCGGGAGCCGGGGTGGTCAGGGGGGCGGCGGCGAGCCTCCCTGACACGTTCACGGGTGACGTGGCATACAGAGAAGCATTGAACGTAAGGTGAACGGAACTACCAACGGAGCCGCATGTTCCCCTGCACACACAAAAAAGCCGGGTGGCGCTTGCGCTTACCCGGCCTACGGTTCGAGGTTTTGTAGTTTTGTAGGTCGGGTAAGGCGAAGCCGCCACCCGACAAACATACCCGCTCTGCGGCCTGATGCCCTCACCCCAACCCTCTCCCACAGGGAGAGGGAGACAAGAAACACTAGCTCAATAGCGTAAACGCAATCATCCCGACAATTGCCCCTGTCGTGCCAAGGATGGTTTCCATCAGCGTCCAGGTTTTCAGGGTTTGCGCTTCCGTCGCGCCGGTGAATTTACCGAACAGCCAGAAGCCTGCGTCGTTGACGTGAGAGACCACAATCGAACCACCCGCGATACAGATAGACAGCGCGGCCATCTGCGCACCGGAGTAATGCAGCTGTTCAATTACCGGCATCACCAGACCGACGGCGGTTAAGCAGGCCACGGTCGCGGAGCCCTGGATGATACGCACCGCCGCAGCCAGCACGAAGCAGGTCACCGCAATCGGCAGGCCCATCCCGGTCAGGGCTTCACCCAGAGCCGGGCCGACGCCGGAATCCACCAGCACCTGCTTGAACACCCCGCCCGCACCGATCACCAGCAGGATAATACCCGCCGGCTGCAGCGCCGCACCGCAGATCTCCATCACCCGGTCTTTCGGCATCCCCTGACGCATCGCCAGGCCATAAATGGCTACCAGACAGGCGACCAGGATCGCGGTAAACGGATGGCCGATAAATTCAAACCACTCGTAAGCCGAAGAACCCACCGGTACAAAGCGCGCGGCAATGGTTTTCAGGCCAACCAGCACCAGCGGCAGCAGGATCAGCGACAGGCTGAAGCCGAAGGATGGCATTTTGCCTTCGCCCAGGTGCGGCTCGGTGATGTCATCCGGAATGTGCAGCTCAACGTAACGGCTGATGAAGTTGCCCCACAGCGGACCGGCGATAATCATCCCCGGGATCGCGGCGCACAGGCCAATCAGGATCATCCACCCGAAGTCGGCGTGCATCTGCGAGGCCAGCAGCATCGGTGCAGGCCCCGGCAGCAGAAATGCCGCCGCCGCTGCCACACCGGCAAACAGAGGAATCACCAGCTTCACCAGGTTGGTTTTGGTATGGCGTGCCATGGAGAAGGCCACGCTAATCAGCAGCACCACCGCCACCTCAAAGAACAGCGGCAGCGCGCAGATCAGACCGGCCAGGCCAATCGCGTAGTGCGCCCGGCTGTGGCCGAAGGATTTCAGCATTTTGACGGCGATCTGATCGACCGCGCCAGTTTCATGCAGGATTTTGCCAAACATCGCGCCAAGCGCGACCACAATCGCCAGGAAGCCTAACGTGCCCCCCATCCCTTTTTCCATGGTCGCAGCGATTTTGTCGAGCGGCATTCCGGAAAAGAGACCTGCACCAATAGAAACCACCATCAAAGCAACAAAGGCGTGCATACGGGCCTTCATTACCAAAAACAGCAGCAACAGCACGGAGCCGACTGCTGTTAAAACAAGCGTTAACGTACTCAAAACTTATTGCCTTTTGTTAATGACCTCAATGGTGCTGGCGACAACACCGTCCAGCGGCTGATCGATATCCACGACCAGTACATCGCTTTCGTCCGCGCCCGGTTCCTGCAGGGTTTCAAACTGCGTCACCAGCATCTGGGTTTTGAAGAAGTGCCCTTTACGCGCTTTCAGACGGGATTCGATCACGTCGAAATCGCCCTTCAGGTAGATAAAGGAGAGGTTAGCGTTACCTTCACGCAGCTGGTCGCGGTAGGTCTTTTTCAGCGCGGAGCAGACGATCAGCGACACTTTGTTGGTGCGCTGCATGGCAAAGGCGGCATCGTTCAGCGCCTGCAGCCACGGCTTACGATCGTCGTCGTTCAGCGGCTCGCCAGAGGCCATCTTGGTGATGTTGCTGCGCGGATGGAGGAAGTCCCCATCAAGGAACGCAGCATGAATTTGATGCGCCACTTCGCTGGCAACGGCAGACTTACCGCTACCGGAAACGCCCATCAGGACATAAACGTGGTGATCAGGATTTGTGGTGCTCAAAGTATGTCCCTCAGTCGATTGTTACGGGTAACAGTTATCGGTAACATTGTCCTGCCGGGGCTGACGAGAAGCAATATCCAAACGTGCGCGAAGTGAATAAGTGTGAGCTAGTTCAAACTTGTCACGCTAAATAGATCCACCTGGTGACAGCGTGAAACCTAAATCTAACATTTTAGGCGTCACCGCTTCGCCACGAATGCGCGCCAGCAGGCGTTCCGCACCGATACGGCCCATGCGCTCACGCGGGGTCAGGACGCTCGCCAGACGCGGCTCCATGACCTGGCCGATGTCGTGACCGTGAAAACCGGCGATCGCCATATCGTCGGGGATCTTCAGCCCCAGACGCTGGCATTCAAAGGCGGCACCGACCGCGAGGTCATCGTTGGTACAGAAAATGCCATCAAGCTGCGGGTACTCGCGACGCGCCTGGCGCATCAGCTCAATGCCGGAGGTGTAGGAGGAGGACTGCTCTACCATCACGCTGTAGGGCGTTAAGCTGGCGTCGAGCATCGCCTGCTCGTATCCCTTCTGTTTGATAATAGTACGTTCATCCAGACGTGCGCCAAGATAGGCGACATGGCGATGACCGCGGGCGATGATCGCCGCCGTCATCTGGCGGGCGGCTTCGAAGTTATCGAACCCGACGGCAATATCGAGACAGGGGGACTGGCTGTCCATCAGCTCCACCACCGGAATGCCCGCCACTTCGATCATCTTCAGCGTGCGTGGCGTGTGGGTGCGTTCGGTGAGGATCAGGCCGTCAATGTTCCAGGAAAGCATCGACTCCAGACGTTCCTCTTCCAGTTCCGGTTTGTAGCCGTAGTGAGCGAGCATGGTCTGATAGCCAAACGCATCGGTAACGCTTTCGATGCCGCGGAGCACTTCCGCGAAGACCTGGTTGGTTAAGGAGGGAAGCAGGACGCCTACCGCACGACTGGTTGCATTGGAGAGAATATCGGGGGCGCGGTTGGGGATATAACCCAGTTCATCGAGAGCAGCGGCAATCTTGCCACGTAACGCCACGGAAACCTGTTCCGGATTACGTAAGAAACGGCTGACCGTCATTTTAGTCACACCGACGCGATCGGCTACATCCTGAAGTACGGGTCTTTTCTTTTTCATCGTCCTGAGAGAAACCGGTAGTGATAGATTCCCTCAGTTTATCACGGACAAAGACCAACCTTCCCCTGGGATTGGGGAAGGCCAGACTTTTTATTCAGGATTTAGACCGGCGGCAGGTCGAACAGCAGAATCTCAGCGGCGCTGTCGGCATGCACGGAGATCGCCTGCTCATCCCAGATGGCCAGACCATCGCTGGTGGTCGCTTTGGTGCCGTTGATGGTCACTTCGCCTTTCACCACCTGGATCCACACTTTGCGGTTCGCGGCGATCTGGTGCACAGACTGCTCGTCTTTCGCCAGCGCCCAGCGGTAGAGTTCCATATCCTGATGCACTTTCAGCGAGCCGTCACGGGCATCCGGCGACAGAACCAGCTGCTTGCCCTGTGTCGCATCGAAGCGGCGCTGCTCGTAGCGCGGCGTGATGCCGGTTTCTTCTGGAATGATCCAGATTTGATACAGGTGCAGTTTTTCCGTTTTGCTCGGGTTGTATTCGGAGTGACGCACCCCGGTACCCGCACTCATAATCTGGAACTCGCCCGCCGGCACCTGCTCTTTGTTGCCCATGCTGTCCTGGTGCTCAACCGCGCCTTCCAGCACATAGGTCAGGATTTCCATGTCTTTGTGCGGGTGGGTACCAAAGCCCTGGCCAGCATCGATTACGTCGTCGTTAATGACGCGCAGTGCCGAGAAACCCATAAAGTTCGGGTCATAATAATCGGCAAACGAGAAGCTGTGCCATGAGTCCAGCCAACCATGATTTGCGTGACCGCGGTCGTTTGCTTTGCGTAAGAAGATCATTGTTTTTACCCTCAGTTCGTTTCGATGGAGTAAGTGTGGACGCAATCGACCTGGGATCATAGAGGGTGAAAATTGACTCCTCTGTTCAAAATATCTGAACAAACGCAGAGGAGTCATTCAGGCTTATCTGGCAAGGGTTACCGTGGCAGGTGAGGCCTGTTCAAAGCCCCGTTCAAGGATTTCCAGATTGGTCATCACTTCAATTTCCTTGACGTAATTAGGGGTACCTTTGGTCAGGGTTTCATAGAGCGCATCGTAGACCTGGCCGTAGTCGCCGGTGCCCGGTTTAATCTCCTCTTTCACCGTCACGCCCGCCTCGTTGACGTACTCCAGCACGCCCACGGACTCATCCGCCGCAAACCCCGTTTCGCCCGGCATGATGTTGGCCTTCAGGCTGGTCTCCTGCTGGTCGATGCCGTACTTGATGAACGAGCCTTTGGTGCCATGGACGATGAATTTCGGGTAGTCGATCTTCACCAGATGGCTGGTTTTGACGATCGCTTTCAGGTCGCCGTAGAAGAGCTGGGCTTCGAAGGTATCATCCGGGTTGGCTTTATTGCGCAGGCTGCGGATGTCGTAGGAGACATGGTCCGGACGGCCAAACAGGGAGATGATCTGATCCAGGGTGTGGACGCCGAGGCCATAGAAAAAGCCATCCTGCGGCAGGCCTGGTTTGGTCTCCGCCACCGGACGGTAGTAATCGAAGTGGCTCTCGATCTCGACGATCTCACCCAATTTGCCGCTCTCAATCGCCTGTTTCGCCGTCAGGAAGCAGGTGTCAAAGCGACGGTTCTGATACGGGCTCACGGTCAGCCCTTTGCTACGGGCGAGTTCGAACAGCTCTTTCGCTTCGGCCATCGTCGGGGTAAAGGGTTTTTCCACCAGCACATTTTTACCAGCTTCCAGGGCGCGTTTCGCATACTCAAAGTGGCTGTCGGCATGGGTGCAGACGATCACCAGCTTGACCTCCGGGTCGTTCAGCACCTCGTCGAGATCGCTGGTGAAATGAATATGGGAGTACTGGGGGGACTGCTCTTCCGGTTTCGGGTGGCGGCGGAAGATATGCGCCACATGCCAGCTGGCTTTACGGGTAAGTACATACGGAAGGTGATAGCGGGTGGTGCTTTTGCCAAATCCAATAAATGCGCAGTGTAGTGTCATAGTGGTTTTCCTGGCTTAGGTCTCTGCTTTCAACCATAGCGCAACCTGGCGGCGAAATATATTTCTATAACGATTCCTAAAATCGTGGTCAGGACCTTGATCCTGTCCGAGATTACCAGGATAAGGAGACGGCCAAAACCCCATGCTCGCGAAAGGAGTCGCGCTCATTTTCTATGGACAGAAAATATCTCGCCTTAAATAGCGCCCTTCTCTTCTGGCTGCTCGCGCTGGTCGCCTGGTGCTCAGGTGCCCTCTTCCTGACGTGGCTGTTTGCAGCCTTTTCCTTGCTGAGCTTTGGCCTCTCCCTTCTACTCAATCAGGTTAAAATCATGTTTAAAAAGAGCAAAACCACCGAGACTGCCAAGCCAGAACTCATCCTTCCCCCAGTGCCCGCTATTGAAAAAGAGCCCACAGTGCCGGAGAAACACGGCACCACCGTTATCGCCAGCGATGTGCGCTTTGAAGGTAATGTCGTTTCCGGTGGACACGTCTACGTTCACGGGACGCTGATCGGCAATATCGATGCCAAAGAGAGCCTGATTAAGATCATGCGTGGGGGCCAGGTAGAGGGGAATATCACCTGCCGGGAGCTGATCGTTGATGGCAAGGTAATCGGCCTGTGCAGCGGCGATATCATTGAAATCTGTGAGAATGGCCAGGTCACGGGAACCCTTGCCTACCGCACTCTGGCGGTTAAAAAAGGCGGTCAGTTTTCCGGTCAGGCAGAGGTGTTACCGGCTGTCGCGGAGAAGACCAACGTGGTGGGCCTGATGAAGGAGAGTACGCCTGACGCGCTCGATCTCATTCCGCTGCAAAAGCTTTAGGGCAAAAAAAAGCCAGCGATAAGCTGGCTAAAATAATACTGGAAGCAATGTGAGCAATGTCGTGCTTTCAGGTTTCCGTAGAGGTCTTCCTGAATGCAGGACAATAATAATCATTCTCATTCGCACTTGTCCACTTCTTTTTTGCAAAAAATGCTGGTTGACTCACATTTCAAACTCATGGATGTTGAAAGGGAACCTAACTGACTGAGGAAGAAGGAATGAGTGAGATAGTGATACGCCACGTTGAAGCCGCCGATGCCGAAGCTTTACGCCTGATTAACGCCCATCCAGGAGTGTATCACGACACGCTACAACTACCTCACCCTTCCATGGACATGTGGAAAGAACGCGTCGCGCAAAAACCCGGCAGACGTCAGCTGGTAGCCTGCCTGGACGAACAGGTTATCGGGCATCTGGTACTGGACGTGATGGAAAATCCACGCCGCAGCCATGTGGCGACGTTCGGAATCGGCGTTTCAGCCGCAGTGCAGGGTCGCGGCGCGGGCAGCGCGTTGATGCGGGAGATGATCAACCTGTGCGACAACTGGCTGCGCATTGAGCGCATCGAGCTGACGGTATTCGCCGACAACGCCTCCGCCATCGCCCTGTACCGCAAATATGGCTTTGTGGTGGAAGGCACCGGGAAGAAGTTCGCCCTGCGTAACGGCGAGTTTGTGGATGCGCATTTTATGGCGCGGATGAAGTAAGCATAGATACCTCTCCCCATTGGGGAGAGGTAAAAGGTTTAATACCCCGCCGTTAAATCCCCTGGCGTACGCGGATCCGATGCGCCATACAGCGCGCCATCCGGCCCGACCATAATGCTCTGGGTGCTGCCCATCGCCTCTTTCACCGCCACTTTTTGTCCGCGCTGCTCCAGCAGCTTCAGCGTATCCGGGCTAAAGCCCTTCTCCACCCGCAGCTCATCCGGCAGCCACTGGTGATGGAAGCGCGGCGCGTTGGTGGCCTCGGCGACGTTCATCCCGTAATCGATGCTGTTAACCACCATCTGCAGCACGGTAGTGATAATGCGGCTCCCGCCAGGGCTGCCGGTCACCAGCCAGGTTTTGCCGTCTTTCACCACAATGGTCGGTGACATGGACGACAGCGGACGCTTCTTCGGCCCCACGGCGTTAGCATCCCCGCCCACCAGCCCGTAGACGTTCGGCACGCCCGGCTTGGCGGAGAAGTCATCCATCTCGTTGTTGAGCAGAATGCCACTGTTGCCCGCCACGATCCCGGTACCGAACGTGGTATTGAGCGTGTAGGTCACTGCCACCGCGTTGCCGTCTTTATCCACCACCGAGAAGTGGGTGGTCTGGTTACTCTCGTACGGTTCCAGCTTGCCCGGGCGGATCTCGCTCGAAGGTCTGGCTTTGTTGATATCGATCTGGTCGGCCAGGGTTTTGGCATAGGCTTTATTGGTCAGGGCCTGCCACGGCACCTTGACGAAGTCCGGGTCACCCAGATACTCCGAGCGGTCGGCATAGGCATATTTTTCCGCCTCGGCCATCACCTGCATGGTATCGGCACTGCCGAAACCAAACTTATGCAGATCGAAGTTTTCCAGAATGTTGAGGATCTGCACGATGTGGATCCCGCCCGAGGACGGCGGCGGCATGGAGTAGACCTGATACCCGCGATAGTCACCGCTAATCGGCGTGCGCTCCACGGCTTTATACTCCGCCAGATCGGCTTTGGTGATCAGCCCGCCGTTCTTGCTCATCTCTTCGGCGATCTGATCGGCAATCACCCCTTTATAGAAGGCGTCCGGGCCGTTCTCGGCAATCATCTCCAGGCTTTTGGCGAGGTTGGTCTGCACCAGCCTGTCGCCCTTCTTCAGCGGTTCGCCCTCTTTCCAGAAGATCGCTTTGCTGTTCTCATGGTTGGGGATCACTTCGCTGCCGTAGGTCTTCAGATCGTCGGCCAGGGCGTCGTTGACCTCAAAGCCGTCACGCGCCAGCTTGATGGCCGGTTGCACCACTTTGTTCAGCGGCAGGGTGCCGTACTTATCCAGCGCCAGCGAGAAGCCCGCTACCGTACCCGGTGTGCCGGTCGCCAGATGGGAGGTGAGGGATTTTTTACTGTCGGCATTGCCCTGGTCGTCGAGGAACATGTCGCGCGTGGCCTGGGTCGGTGCCATTTCACGGAAGTCGATCGCCGTGGTGGTGCCATCTTTGGTACGCAGCATCATAAACCCGCCGCCGCCCAGGTTACCCGCCTGGGGGTGCGTCACCGCCAGCGCATAGCCCACCGCCACCGCCGCATCCACCGCATTACCGCCCTGCTTGAGGATATCCACCCCCACCTGGGTGGCGAGGGCATCCACCGAAGAGACCATCCCCTTCTGCGCCCGCACGGGATGGAACACATCTTCTTCCACACCGTAAGAGACCGGGGGCGCGGCAGGCGGATTCGCTGCCACGCCAAACGTACCGCCTGCCGTCAGGGCAGCAATGGCTACCCAGCGTAAAAACGTTGGTTTCATCATTGTTATTCTCCAGGTACAGGGACTCATGCTCCCGCTTAAGCCTGGTTCATAACTCTTAAAAAATCATCGTAGTGCAGGATCCGAGGTAAACTTATATGAGGCCTCAGAAGGAGGGAGTAACAATGAAACGACTGATTCTTGTTGCGGCGTTACTGCCGTTTGCCGTGCTCGCGCAGCCCATCAACACCCTGAACAACCCCAACCAGCCGGGCTATGAAAACCCCAGCCAGCAGCGGATGCAAAATCAGATGATGATCCAGCAGCAGCAGCAGACAGGGATGCTCAATCAGCAGCTTCAGACGCAGACCCGCGTTCAGCAGCAGCATCTGCAAACGCAGATGAACAACGATACCCTGCGGGTTCAGCAGAGCCAGCCGGGAGTGCAGGTTCTGCCTAACACCAGCGGCGGGATGCTGAGCGGCACAGAGTCGTCCGGCGGCGTGCAGCAGCAACATATGCTGCCCCAGCAGCAGAACGGCTCTATGCTGAGTAACCCTTAGGGTTGAAAGTCCGGACCGATCAGGGCAATCGCATCGGTACAGATGCAATCCACGCCCCAGCGCAGCAGCTCGGCTGCCCGCTGGGGCTGATTAACGGTGTAGACCAGGATATGCAGGCCGGCGGCTTTAAGCGTCTTCACTCGCGCCTCATCCAGCAGGCGATGGTTAAGGTGAATCGACACGCAGCCCAGCCGGGTGGTCAACTCGCGCCAGTCTTCACGCCACTCATCCAGCAGTAAACCGCGCGGCAGCTCGGGAGCTGCGGCCTGTGCCGCTTCCAGGGCGTCGATCTCAAAGGACGACAGCAGCGGGGGTGTCATCCCTTCCCATAGCTCACGTGCGGCCAGCGCAATCACCTTGCCGGTGAGCGGCCCGGTGCCGGTAGTGGGTTTGATTTCGATGTTGGCCATCATCCCGTGTTGACGACAACGGTCGGCCACTTCCGCCAGCAGCGGTAGCGGCTCGCCTTTGAATTCCCCGCTGAACCAGCTTCCGGCATCCACCTTCAGCAGATCGCGCCACGGCAGTTCCCCCGCTACGCCCCAGCCGTTGCTGGTGCGTTCGAGATTGTCATCGTGCAGGAGAAAGATCTCCCCGTCCTGCGACAGTTTGGCGTCAAATTCGATCATGGTGTGGCCGTAACGCGCACCGACGTCGATCGCCGCCAGGGTGTTCTCCGGAGCCAGTTTACCGCCGCCACGGTGGGCGACGATGTGGGGATAAGGCCAGTAACTCATACGCGTTGTCCTGTTTCGCCATCAAATAAGTGCAGATGATTTTCCGGCAGATGCAGCCATAGCGTGCTGCCCGCGTGCGGGCGCTCCTGATGCGACATGCGCACCACCAGCTTCTGCTCGCCCCAGCGTCCGTGCGCCAGGTTATCGGCACCCAGCATCTCGAGGGTGTCCATCACCAGCGGCACGCCGCCTGCCGACTGGGAGCTTAGCGCAATATGTTCCGGGCGGATACCCAGCGTCATTTTGCGTCCGGCATAGCCGCGATAGAACCAGTTGATCGGCAGCGCCATGCCGCTCTCCAGTTCAAAGTGGGTGCCCGCGGCGCTGATGCGTCCCTCCAGCAGGTTCATCGCCGGGCTGCCGATAAAGCTCGCCACAAAGCGGCTGGCCGGTTTTTCATAGACTTCCACCGGGGTGCCAATCTGTTCGGCGATGCCTTTGTTCATCACCATCACCCGCTGGGCGAGGGTCATGGCCTCCACCTGATCGTGGGTGACGTAAAGTGACGTGGTTTTCAGACGACGGTGCAGGTGCTGTAACTCAAGACGCATCTGCACCCGCAGCTTGGCGTCGAGGTTGGAGAGCGGTTCGTCGAACAGGAACACTGCCGGATCGCGCACGATGGCGCGGCCCATGGCCACACGCTGACGCTGGCCGCCGGAGAGCTCGCGCGGACGGCGCTTCAGCAGGCCGTCCAGTTCCAGAATGCGCGCCGCCTCTTTCACCCGCTCCTCGATATGGCCTTTTCCCATCCCGCGAATTTTTAATCCCCAAGCCATGTTCTCCTCCACGCTCATGTGCGGATAGAGGGCGTAGTTCTGGAACACCATCGCAATACCGCGATCTTTGGGTTCCATCTCGGTAACGCGCTGGCGGTCAATCCAGATATCCCCGGAGGTGACGCGCTCCAGCCCGGCCACCATGCGCAGCAGCGTCGATTTGCCGCAGCCGGATGGGCCGACCATCACAATGAACTCCCCGTCCGCCACGTCGAGCGTCAGCGGCTGAATGACCTGGGTTTTACCGTCCCAGCTTTTAGTGACTGCCTGTAATTTTAAACCTGCCATTTTATTTCTCGCTATCGACCAGGCCGCGGACAAACGCACGCTGCATGGCTAAAACAATGACTACGGGGGGGATAAGGGTGAGCAGCATCGCCGCCATCACCTGGTTCCAGAGGGTGGTGCCTTCGCCGGTTGAAATCATCCCTTTGATGCCTGCCACGGCGGTGCCGAGGTTGACGTCCTGAATGATCAGCAGCGGCCACAGGTACTGGTTCCAGCCGTAGATAAAGGTGATCACAAACAGCGCCGCGAGGTTGGTTTTCGACAGCGGCAGCACGATGTCGCGGAAAAAGCGCATCGGCGAGGCGCCGTCGATACGCGCGGCCTCAATCAACTCGTCCGGCAGGGTCATAAAGAACTGGCGGAACAGGAAGGTGGCGGTCGCCGAGGCCATCAGCGGCAGGGTTAAGCCCGCGTAGCTGTCGAGCATCCCGAGCCTGGCGATCACCTCCACCGTCGGGAAGATACGCACCTCCACCGGCAGCATCAGGGTGATGAAAATCATCCAGAAAAACAGGTTACGCAGCGGAAAGCGGAACCAGACGATGGCGAAGGCCGAGAGCATCGACACCGTGATTTTGCCGACGGTGATGCCAAACGCCATGATGAAGCTGTTGAGCATCATCAGCCAGAACGGGGCGCTGTTAACGCCGACCCCCTGGGTCCAGATGGTCGCCAGGTTCTCGAAGAGATGACCGCCCGGAACAAGCGTCATCGGGGTTTCAAAGATGGCGTTGCGATCCAGGGTGGCGGCGACAAAGGCGACGTACAGCGGGAACAGGATCACCACGATCCCCAGGATCAGCATGGTGTGGCTAAAAATCGTCAGCCCGCGACGGTTCTCAATCATTGGTAGCGCACCTTACTTTCGACATAGCGGAACTGCACCACCGTGAGGATGATGACGAGGAACATCAGCACCACCGACTGCGCGGCAGAAGCGGAGAGATCCAACCCCGCAAAGCCTTCGCGGTAGATCTTGTAGATCAGCGTCGTTGTCGCCTGCACCGGGCCGCCCGCGGTGGCCGCGTCGATCACCGGGAAGGTGTCGAAGAAGGCGTACACGAGGTTGACCACCAACAGGAAGAAGCTCACCGGAGCGATCAGCGGCAGGGCCAGCCGGAAGAAGCGGCGGATCGGGCCCGCCCCGTCAATCGCCGCAGCTTCCACCAGCGAGCGCGGAATGGACTGCAGCGCGGCAAAGAAGAACAGGAAGTTGTAGCTGATCTGCTTCCACACCGAGGCGAAGACCACCAGGAACATGGCCTGACCGCTGTTCTGGGCGTGGTTCCAGTCGTAGCCGAACTCGCCGAGAAAATGGGTAATCAGCCCGCGACCGGGGTTAAAAAGGAAGATCCACAGCACGGCGGCGACCGCAGGGGCAACGGCGTAGGGCAACAGCATCAGGGTCTGATACAGACGGCTGCCGCGCACCACGTAGTCCACCAGCGCGGCGAAGAACAGCGAGGCGAGCAGACCGCTGACGGTCACCAGGGTGCTGAATTTGATCGTCGTCCAGAAGGCGTCGAGGTAGTAGCTGTCGTGCCACAGGGCAGCGAAGTTATCCAGGCCGACAAACTGGCTGGAGAGCCCGAACGGATCGACACTTTGTACCGAGTACCACAGCGCTTCGCCCGCAGGCCAGATAAAGAAGATAACTGTGATGACCAGTTGCGGCGCGACCAGCAGGTACGGCAGCCAGCGGGATCGGAACACCGGACGGGAAGATGACATGGGGATTGAGTTCCTGAACAGCGCCGGATGGCGCTACGCTTATCCGGCCTACAGGTTCACGTAGGCCGGGTAAGGCGAAGCCGCCACCCGGCATTTCACATTACGATTTGGTCGACTGCTCGAAGCGGCGCAGCAGTTGGTTGCCACGCTCTACCGCTGAATCCAGCGCCTGCTGTGGGGTTTTCTTCCCGGTCCACACGCTCTCCAGCTCTTCATCGACGATGGTGCGGATCTGCGGCATGTTGCCGAGGCGCAGCCCTTTGGTGTACGGCAACGGCGGCTTGTTCAGCATCTGACGCGTGGCGATGTCTGCGCCCGGGTTCTTGTCATAGAAGCCCTGCTCGCGGGTCAGGTCATATGCGGCTTTGGTGATCGGCAGGTAGCCGGTCTTCTGGTGCCATTCGGCCGCGTTTTCTGGTTTTGCGAGGAAGTCGAGGAACTCCGCTACGCCTTTGTAGGTGTCTTTGTCTTTGCCCTGCATCACCCACAGGCTGGCCCCGCCGATGATGGCGTTTTGCGGCGCGCCTTTCGAGTCGGCATCGTACGGCATCATGCCCACGCCGTAGTTAAATTTGGCGTAGTGACGGATATCCGCCAGCGAGCCGGACGAGGCGGTGGTGATGGCGCAGTCGCCGCTGTAGAACTTCTCGGTGGACTCGTCTTTACGCCCGAAGTAGCTGAAGTCGCCCTTCTTGTTCAGATCGGCAAGCAGGGCGATGTGCTTCACCTGCTCCGGCTTGTTGAATTCCAGCACCGCGTTGGTGCCGTTGAAACCGTTGTTCTCGGTGGCGACCGGCTGACCGTGCCAGGCGCTGAAGTTCTCGATCTGGATCCAACCCTGCCAGCCGCTGGCATAGCCGCACTTCATCCCGGCGGCTTTCAGTTTGGCGGTGTACGCGGCCAGATCCTGCCAGGTTTTAGGCGGCTGTTCAGGATCTAAACCGGCTTTCCTGAAAGCGTCTTTGTTGTAGTACAGCACTGGCGTGGAGCTGTTAAACGGCTGAGAGAGCAGATGGCCAGATTTGGAATCGGTGTAGTAGCCGGAGACGGTCGGCACAAACTGGGATTCATCAAAGTTGATGCCCGCGTCCTTGAACACTTCGTAGACCGGCTTGATGGCTTTGGAGGCCATCATCGTGGCGGTACCCACCTCGTAAACCTGCAGCAGCGCCGGGGCGTTGCCGGTACGGAACGCGGCGATACCGGCGCTCAGGCTCTGCTCGTAGTTACCTTTGTACACCGGCACAATTTTGTAATCCGGGTGGGTGTCGTTGAAACGCTGCGCCAGGGAGTCAACTTCTTTACCCAACTCCCCTTCCATGGAATGCCAGAACGGAATAGTGGTGACGGCCATTGCGTTAGCTGCAAAAGCCAGACCCATTGCCAGACCCAAAGCTGTGTGTCGTAACGATGTCATTGTCATCTCTCTTATTGTGCCGGATGCGCGATATCACGCGTTTTGTGCTCGCGAGGTAACATGACATGCTCGAATTACAGAAAAATAACCGTTTGTTTACAGCGATATGACAAAAGGGCGTCAGGGGGATGATGGTTGTGTGAAGGGGTATGTGTGAAAAAGCCGGGTGGCGGCTTCGCCTTACCCGGCCTGGGCGATCCCGTAGGCCCGGTAAGCGTAGCGCCACCGGGCGGTACAGACGGCTCAGCCGCCTAAATACGCACTCCGCACCGCTTCGTTGGCCAGCAGCGCATCACCGGTGTCTTCCAGCACCACACGACCGTTCTCCAGCACGTAGCCGCGATCCGCGAGCTTCAGCGCCTGGTTGGCGTTCTGCTCCACGAGGAAGATGGTCATCCCCTCTTTTCGCAGCTGCTCGATGGTGTCGAAGATCTGCTGGATGATGATGGGTGCCAGCCCGAGCGACGGCTCGTCGAGCAGCAGCAGACGCGGCTGGCTCATCAGCGCGCGGCCAATCGCCAGCATCTGCTGTTCCCCGCCGGACATGGTGCCCGCCCGCTGAATACGGCGCTCAAACAGGCGCGGAAACAGATCATAGACGCGCTTGATGCGGGTCTGGAACTGCTCGCGCTCGGCAAAAAAGCCGCCCATCGCCAGGTTCTCTTCCACCGTCATGCGCGAGAAGACGCGACGCCCTTCCGGGACGATCGCCACCGCTTCACGCATGATTTTTGCCGTCTGCCAGTCGGTAATGTCTTTACCATCAAAGACGATACGCCCGCTGGTGGCGCGCGGGTCGCCGCACAGGGTGCCGAGCAGGGTAGTTTTACCCGCGCCGTTAGCCCCAATCAGGGTGACGATTTCGCCCTGATTGATGTGCAGGCTGACGTCGTGCAGCGCCTGAATCTTCCCGTAGTGCGCATTGACCTTATCGAACGTTAACATCGCTTTTTCCATCTTATGCCTCACCCAGGTAAGCGCGGATCACGTCCGGGTTGTTGCGGATCTCTTCCGGCGTACCGTTCGCCAGCGGCGTACCCTGGTTCACCACGTAGATGCGGTCAGAAATGCCCATCACCAGCTTCATATCATGCTCAATCAGCAGGATGGTGGTGTCGTGATGGTTACGCAGCTCGACAATCAGCTCGTCCAGCTCTTTGGTCTCTTTCGGGTTCAGCCCTGCCGCCGGTTCGTCGAGCATGAGGATCTCCGGCTGCGTCACCATGCAGCGGATGATCTCCAGGCGACGCTGGTCGCCGTAGGCCAGGTTGCTGGCCTGACGGTTGGCGTGCTGCAGCAGGCCGATACGGTCGAGCCAGGTGGCAGCGCGATCCAGGGCCTCGTCCTGCGCCCGGCGAAACGCCGGGGTTTTCAGCAGACCGGCAAAGAGCCCGGTTTTCAGCTGCTGATGCTGTGCCACCAGCAGGTTCTCAATCACCGTCATTTCGCGGAACAGACGCACGTGCTGGAAGGTACGCACCACGCCCATACGGGCAATCTGCTGGCCCGGCAGCCCTTCCAGGTGCTGGTCGCGCAGCATGATGGTGCCGCCTGTCGGCCTGTAGAAGCCGGTCAGGCAGTTAAATACCGTGGTTTTACCGGCCCCGTTCGGGCCAATCAGGGAGACAATCTCTTTCTGATGCAGGTCCAGCGAGACGTTGTTGACCGCCAGCAGGCCGCCAAAACGCATCATCAGGCCGTTAACGGATAATAATGGCTGACTCATGCCTGCTCTCCTTTCGCTTGCCCGTTTTTCAGTTTCAGCTGTGGACGGGTCATCGGCAGCAAGCCCTGCGGACGCCAGATCATCATCAGTACCATCAAACCACCCAGCATCAGCATGCTGTATTCGTTAAAGTCACGCATCAGCTCGCGGGAGACCACCAGCAGGATCGCCGCGAGAATAACCGCGAATTGCGAGCCCATCCCGCCGAGCACCACAATCGCCAACACGAAAGCGGACTCCGCAAAGGTGAAGGATTCCGGGCTGACGAAGCCCTGACGCGCGGCAAACAGCGTCCCGGCAAAACCGGCAAACGCGGCGCTGATGGTAAAGGCGGTCAGCTTGATGCGGGTCGGGTTCAGGCCCAGCGAGCGGCAGGCAATCTCATCTTCGCGCAGCGCTTCCCACGCGCGGCCCAGCGGCATACGCAGCAGACGGTTAATCACGAACAGGGTGATGACCACCAGCAGCAGCGCCACCAGATAGAGCCAGATCACGCGGTCGGACGGGTCGTACTTCACGCCAAAGAAGTTGCTGAAGGTATCCCAGCCGCCTTCACGGGCGGAGCGGCTGAACTCCAGGCCGAAGAAGGTTGGTTTCGGGATCTGGCTGATACCGTTCGGACCGCCGGTCACTTCGGTATTGTTGAGCAGCAGGATACGGACGATTTCGCCGAAGCCTAAGGTGACAATCGCCAGGTAGTCGCCGCGCAGACGCAGCACCGGGAAGCCGAGCAGGAAGCCCGCGGCGGCAGAGACCAACCCCGCCAGCGGCAGACAGGTCCAGAAGCCGAGACCGTAATAGTGGTTCAGCAGGGCGAAGGTGTAAGCGCCGATGGCGTAGAAGCCGCCGTAACCCAGCACCAGCAGGCCGGACAACCCCACCACCACGTTCAGGCCCAGACCCAGAATCACGTAGATCATGGTCAGGGTGGCGATATCCACCGTGCCGCGGGAGACCATGAACGGCCAGGCCACGGCAGCCACCAGCAGCGCTACGAGGAACAGCTTCTGTTTAACGGTCGAGCCGTCGATGGCTGGCAGCACAAACTTCGGCCCGGAGACGCTTTTCAGTGTCTTCTGGAAAACCGGGCGCAGCAGCTGGAAGAAGAAGACCACCGCGGTGCCGACAAAGACCCACTGCCAGCGGATATCGGACGCGGAACCCACCACCAGCTTAGTGCCGCTCAGCTCCAGCTGGACGCCCATGAAGACGCCCGCCAGCACGAAGAACATCGCCGCCGAAAGCAGCGCCATGGCAAAATGCATCGGTTTCATACTTTCTCTACCTCCGGACGACCCAGAATACCGGTAGGCATTACCAGCAGAACCAGAATCAGCAGCGCAAACGACACCACATCTTTATATTCGGTACTCAGGTAGGCAGAGGAGAGCGCTTCGGCCACGCCGAGGATCAGGCCGCCGATCATCGCCCCCGGAATGCTGCCGATCCCACCCAGCACCGCTGCGGTAAAGGCTTTCATCCCGGCCATAAAGCCGATGTACGGGTTGATTACGCCATAGAACTGGCCGAGCAGCACACCTGCCACCGCCGCCATCGCCGCACCAATCACGAAGGTCAGGGCAATCACGCGGTCGGTGTTGATGCCGAGCAGGCTCGCCATTTTCAGGTCTTCAGCACAGGCGCGGCAGGCGCGGCCCATGCGGGAGTAACGGATGAACAGGGTCAGGGCCAGCATGGCGAGGAAGGTGACAATCCAGATCACCAGCTGCATGGTAGTGATAGAGGCAGAGAAGTTTTCGCTGGCTCCGACAATCCACTGGCCATTGAACAGGCTTGGCAGCGCCACGTCGCGGGAGCCTTCAGTCAGGCTGACGTAGTTTTGCAGGAAGATGGACATCCCGATGGCGGAGATCAGCGCGATCAGGCGCTTGGAGCTCCGCACCGGGCGATAGGCCACCCGCTCGATACTCCAGCCGTAGGCGCTGGCAATCACAATCGCCCCGACAAACCCGGCGGCGACCAGCAGCCAGCTGCTGTCGATGCCCATCATCATCAGCGCGGCGATAATCATAAAGGAGACATAGCTGCCGATCATGTATACCTCGCCGTGGGCGAAGTTGATCATGCCGATAATGCCGTACACCATCGTGTAGCCGATGGCGATCAGTGCGTAGGTGCTTCCCAGCGTGACGCCGTTAAACATCTGCTGCAGGAAATAGAGAAACTGCTCGGACATAAGGTAACCTTTCTAGTCCCGCCCGGTCATGCCGGGCGGTGGGATAATGATTATTTGGCGACCGAGGATGAACCGTCGGCGTGCCACTTAAAGACACCAAACTCAAATCCCTTCAGATCGCCTTTCTCATCCCAGTTCAGCGGCCCAATCACGGTGTTTGCCCCGTGAGCTTTTAAATCTTTAATCAGATCCTGCGGTGCTTTGCTGCCGGTACGATCCAT
The DNA here is from genome assembly GCF_037152535.1 of Leclercia sp. AS011. Lineage (NCBI taxonomy): Bacteria > Pseudomonadati > Pseudomonadota > Gammaproteobacteria > Enterobacterales > Enterobacteriaceae > Leclercia > Leclercia sp. AS011. Next base: position 94,398 of record NZ_JBBCMA010000007.1, on the reverse strand, counting down.
GGCGGTCGCCAGAGACTGCACGGCGGCATAGGTGATCCACACATACGGACCACTTGCGTCTTTCTTCTCTGCTTTCAGGGCATCGACGATAGCAGCGTTGGCCGGATCCTGGTCATAGCGTTTTGGCATCGTCACCAGCATGCCTTCGCCCGCATCGCCCGCAATGTTCGACAGCGAGGCGTTACCCACCCCTTCCGGCCCCATGAACTGGGTTTTCAGGCCGACAGCACGGGCCTGACGCAACATCTGGCCCATTTCCGGGTAGTAGCCACCGTAATAAACGAAGTCGATATTCTCTTTCTGCAGACGGGCCAGCAGCGCCGAGAAATCTTTCTCGCCTGCGGTGATGCCGTCGAAGAAGACCACGTTAGCGCCGCCTTTTTTCAGGCCGTCCTGCACCGAGCGCGCCAGCCCTTCGCCGTACTGCTGCTTATCATGAATGATGGCGATGCGCTGCGGCTTGACGTTTTCGATGATGTATTTCGCGGCGGTCGGCCCCTGAGAGGAGTCCAGACCGGCAGTGCGCATGATGTTCTGATAGCCGCGCTGGGTCAGTTCCGGGTTGGTGGCCCCTGGCGTGATCATCAGAATGCCTTCGTCTTCGTAGATATCGGACGCCGGCTGGGTGGAAGACGAGCAGAGATGGCCAATCACATACTGAATGCCATCGTTAACAATTTTGTTGGCGACGGCGACGGCCTGTTTCGGGTCGCAGGCATCGTCATATTCCACGCCGACCAGTTTGTCGCCCTTAATGCCGCCTTTGGCGTTGATGTCTTGAATTGCCTGACGCGCGCCGTTGAACTCCATATCGCCCCACTGGGCGACGGGGCCGGACAGAGCACCCACAATGGCAACTTTAATATCTTCCGCCGCAGCGGTATGGGAGATCGCCAGTGCAACCATCCCCGCGATTACTGTTTTCGCGTTCATTCTCATCCAGGAATCCCCATTCGTGACGTGATGTATATATTTTGTTTTATTATGGTTAAAAAGCATTCTGTACTTTTATTAAACAACGCAACTTTTGCTATTGCCTTTAATGGTTTAGCGCAGTTTTTTAGCAAAAACCGGACTAAAATCTCTATATTTCAGGCGATTAAGCAAAGATAATATTCTGAAATCAGGCAGAGATAAACAACTAAACGCGCGACTGGCAGCATAAAATAACGGGACAATGCGCCGAATAAAACGCTGCCTTTTAGGTTAAAATTCTGCTTATTTTTCGATCCCTACGTTTTAAGACTGCACAACGTAACGCTAAAAAAGTAATCAGCTAGGGAATGGGTTTAAAAAGTGGAAGCATCTGACAGAATAAATTGAGACACTGCCAGCACTCTTTTTGATTTGGACAAGCAGCTAATGAAACTGACCATCCACCGTCTGGAGAACTTTAGCGACCAGGATCATATCGACCTTAACAAGATCTGGCCGGAATATTCTCCTTCCTCGCTCACCGTCGATGAAACTCACCGGATTTATGCGGCACGCTTTAACGAGCGGCTGTTAGGCGCGGTGCGGGTGACGCTGAGCGGTACGCAAGGGGCGCTGGACTCCCTGCGCGTGCGGGAAGTCACCCGCCGTCGCGGCGTGGGGCAATATTTGATTGAGGAAGTGATGCGCGATAACCCGAGCGTGGCCTCGTGGTGGATGGCGGATATCGGCGTGGAGGACCGGGGCGTGATGGCGGCCTTTATGCAGGCGCTGGGGTTTACGGCGCAGAATAACGGGTGGGAGAAGCGGTAAAAAAACGCCGGGTGGCGGCTTCGCCTTACCCGGCCTGGATTCTCCGCAGCATTTTCCCAGGCATTTCGTGTTGCAGGAAGGCGGCAAGTTATGAAATCCCCGGGAGCTTACATAAGTAAGTGACCGGGGTTGAATAACGTAGCCAACGCACCTGCGGCGCGAAAGGCGACGGGAAAATTATTTGGCGTCGGTCGCTGTACCGTTGGCATGCCAGTCAAACACGCCGAACTCGAAGCCCTTCAGATCGCCCTTCTCATCCCATGACAGCGGCCCCATCACGGTCTCTACGGAGTTCGCTTTCAGCCAGGTGGCGATGTCAGCCGGTTCAGCAGACTGATTCAGGCCTGCCTGCAGGGTTTGCAGCGCGGCGTAGGTGGTCCACACAAAGGCACCGCTTGGATCCTGTTTCTTCGCTTTGATGGCATCCACGATAGGTTTGTTCGCTGGGACCTGATCGTAGTTCTTCGGCTTGGTTACCAGCAGGCCTTCAGCTGATTCACCGGCAATGTTAGACAGGGAGACGTTCGCCACCCCTTCCGGACCCATAAACTGAGTTTTCAGACCCGCAGCACGGGACTGACGCAGGATCTGGCCCATCTCCGGGTGATAACCACCGTAGTAGACGAAATCGATATTCTCTTTCTTCAGACGCGCCACCAGGGTAGAGAAGTCTTTCTCACCGGCAGTGATCCCGTCGAAGAAGACCACGTTGGCATTGGATTTTTTTAGGTTATCCTGCACGGAACGGGCCAGGCCTTCACCGTACTGCTGCTTGTCATGCACGATAGCAATACGCTTCGGCTTCACTTTCTCAACGATATATTTCGCTGCCGTTGGGCCCTGGTCAGAGTCCAGGCCGGTGGTACGCATCACCATCTTGTAGCCACGGGCGGTCAGTTCCGGCGCGGTGGCGGCAGGGGTGATCATCAGAATGCCTTCGTCTTCGTAGATATCAGACGCAGGCTGCGTGGAAGAGGAGCACAGGTGGCCGATCACGTATTTGATACCGTCGTTGACCACTTTGTTGGCAACCGCAACCGCTTGTTTCGGGTCACAGGCATCATCATATTTTACGATCTGCAGCTTTTCGCCTTTGATACCGCCCTTGGCATTAATGTCGGCAACCGCCTGCTCTGCGCCAGTGAACTCCTGGTCTCCGTACTGCGCTACCGGACCGGACATTGCGCCAACCACGGCCACTTTGATGTCAGCCTGAGCCATGGTGCTGAATGCCAACGCGATACATCCTGCCAGTAAGGCTTTACCCTTCATATTCATCCTGAGAATCCCCATTGTGGTGGTTATTGTGTTTGTTGTGATGTTGTTTTATGGCGCTTTATTTCGATTATGCGTCTGCTGCAGGCGCCTTTTCAGCATACTCTGCTAAAACATACCCCATTTTTATCTATTTGGAATAGCTATTTTGATATGAATATAAGGTAAGCGAGGCTTTAACGAGTCAGCGCACAACAGTGCGATAAGTGTTTGCGAAGAGGAGGGAATTCGGCCTGAACAGGCGTTAAAAAAACAAAACCCCCGAATCTGCATTCGAGGGTTATCGGGGACTTCGCGGAAATTACGCTTCGATAGCGGCGCGAAGTTTTTTCATGGCGTTCTTTTCAAGCTGACGCACACGTTCAGCGGAGACGCCGTAGCGGTCGGCCAGCTCCTGCAGGGTGGACTTGTTGTCTTCGTCCAGCCAGCGGGCACGGATGATATCCTGGCTACGCTCGTCAAGGCCTTCCATTGCGAAGGTCAGCTTATTAGCGGCCTGCTCTTCCCAGTTGTCGTCTTCAATGCCGTCGGCAAAGTTAGACGATTTATCCTGCAGATACAGGACCGGAGCCATCGGCTGGCTGTCGGACGCGTCGTCGTCAGAGGACATATCAAAGGTCATGTCCTGCGCGGCCATACGGGATTCCATCTCGCGCACGTCTTTGCTGGAAACGCCCAGCTCGCGGGCAACCATTTCAACTTCATCCTGGTTGAACCAGCCCAGACGCTGCTTGGTTTTACGCAGATTAAAGAACAGCTTACGCTGTGCTTTGGTGGTAGCGACCTTCACGATACGCCAGTTACGCAGCACGTATTCGTGGATTTCCGCTTTGATCCAGTGCACGGCGAAGGAGACCAGACGCACACCCACTTCCGGGTTGAAGCGACGCACCGCCTTCATCAGGCCGATGTTACCTTCCTGGATCAGGTCAGCCTGCGGCAGGCCATAGCCCGCGTAGTTACGAGCAACGTGAACAACAAAGCGCAGGTGAGACAGGATCAGCGTCTTAGCTGCTTCCAGATCGCCCTGGTAATGCAGCTTTTCAGCAAGCTCCTTTTCTTCCTCGGCCGTCAACATCGGCCAGGTGTTCGCAGCCCGGATGTAAGATTCCAGGTTACCAACAGGGGCTAAAGCTAAAGTTTGCATTTCTTTGGTCATTCATTCCTCTCAATCGATTCTTTCTGGCGGCGGTTTGTCCCCATCAGGCAACGAACATGCCAGAATTAATGAGCAACGAGAATATCATTCACTCTTTTATCAGACAGTGATTTTATCCACAAGTTCCGAGTGAAACTGTGAATAAATTACGCACAAAATGTGACATGGGGATGATTATGCGGGGTCAGAGTCAACAGGGGCTCTTTCCCTGCATGGTGATTCTCAATGCAGGGAAAGATTATATCAGAGATTTTTTAGTCAGGGGTAAAGTGACGTAAATGTTGCACAGTCGCTAACCATGCTGCCACCCAGCCGATCATCGAGCACACCAGCAGCAATAGCAGGCACTCATCGAAGGCTAAGCCACTGATATTGAACTTAGTTCCAAAAACCTGCGCCACGTCGGTGACCGCTGCGGAGAGACGCATCACCAAAATTTCTGACAAAATCAGTGAAAGAAATGCGCCGGAAAAACCGAGCAGTGCGCCGCCATACAGGAACGGACGCAGGATAAAACCATCGGTTGCGCCGATCAGTTTCTGCACGTTAATGGTGTCGCGACGGGCGAAGATGCTCAGACGCACGCTGTTGCCGATAACAAGGAACACCGCCGCCACCATCAGCACGCCGATCATCGCCGCCACGCGCCCGACCAGGCCGGTCAGCGCCGTCAGACGGGCAAACCAGCTGTCGTCCATTCGCACTTCATCGATACCGTTGATGCGGGAGACACGATCGCGCAGGGTGTTCAGCGACTCGGTACCCTGGAAATCCAGTTTCGGGATCACCACCGCCACCGCGGGCAGGGGGTTCTCCTCCAGCATATCCAGCGCGCCGCCAAAGCCGGACCAGTTACGGAACTCGCCCAGGGCTTCATCCCGCGACAGGTAGTTCACTTTCTCGACGCCCTGCTCCGCCTGTAGCTGCCCTACCACCTGCGCCGCCGCGTTATCGTCGAGCGATTTGTCGAGATAGACGGTGATCTGCGGGGAAGGATAGTACTGCGACGCCGCCTGGTTAACGTTTTTGTAAACCATGTAGCAGACGCTGGGCAGGGTCAGGGAGATGGCAATCACCATCACCGTCAGGAAGGTGGCCAGCGGTTTGCTTTTCAGATCCTGCAGCGCACCCTGGAAGGCGTAGCGCACCTGCTCGTTAAAGACGTTGGTTTTGCGCGAGTTAGGTTTTGGCGCGGATTTGCTGCGCTTCGGCGCATTGCGGTTGCCGTCACCCGGGCCGCCCGCCGACTTACGAAAACGGTCGAGCTTGCTGCCAAACTGCCGCATCTGGTTTATTGCGTCACGCTTATTCACCGAGGCCTCCGTGCAAATGACCGTCGCTCAGCGTCAGCATGCGGTACGAACGACGGGAGATAAGCCCCATGTCGTGCGTCGCCATCAGTACCGTCACCCCAACGCGGTTAAACTCCTCAAACAGACGCAGGATCCCTTCGGAAAGGGCGTCGTCCAGGTTACCGGTAGGTTCATCCGCCAGCAGCACCGCCGGTTTGTTCACCACCGCGCGGGCGATGCCCACGCGCTGCTGTTCACCGCCGGAGAGCTGGATCGGGAAGTTTTTCGCTTTGTCCAGCAACCCGACCTTATCCAGCGCCGCGGACACGCGACGACGAATGTCATCCCCGCTGGCACCCGCAATAATCAGCGGGATCGCCACGTTGTCGAATACCGTGCGGTCCATCAGCAGATGGTGATCCTGGAAAATCATGCCGATCTGCCGACGCAGAAACGGCACTTCACGGTTTTTAAGGCGGCTGATGTCGTGACCGCTAAACCAGATTTTCCCGGCGCTGGGCCGTTCGATCCCACAGATAAGCTTGAGCAGGGTACTTTTCCCTGCGCCGGAGTGGCCGGTCAGGAATGCCATCTCGCCCGGCTGCAGGTGGAAGTTAATCCCCTGTAGCGCTTGTCTCCCACCGAGATAGGCCTTGCTGACGTGTTCAAAGCGAATCATTGTTAATCCTCTCGGGCAAAAAGTGCCTCAATAAAGTCGCCCGATTTAAACGGACGTAAATCCTCGATACGTTCGCCGACACCGATGTAGCGGATAGGAATACCAAACTGATCGGCTACCGAGAAGATTACCCCGCCTTTCGCGGTGCCATCCAGCTTGGTCAGCGTGATCCCGGTCAGTCCTACCGCTTCATGGAACAGCTTCGCCTGACTGATAGCATTCTGCCCGGTGCTGGCATCGATAGTCAGCATAATTTCATGCGGCGCATCTTCGTCCAGCTTCTTCATGACGCGGACGATCTTCTTCAGTTCTTCCATCAGGTGCGATTTGTTCTGCAAACGCCCTGCGGTATCGGCAATCAACACATCCACGTGACGCGCTTTGGCCGCCTGAATGGCGTCAAAGATCACCGAGGCGGAATCGGCCCCGGTATGCTGGGCAATCACCGGGATGTTGTTGCGCTGGCCCCACACCTGCAGCTGCTCAACGGCAGCGGCACGGAAGGTATCACCCGCCGCCAGCATCACCGATTTGCCCTGCTGTTCGAACTGACGCGCCAGTTTGCCGATGGTGGTGGTTTTACCCACGCCGTTAACGCCGACCATCAGAATAACAAAGGGCATTTTGCCTTCAATATTAAGCGGTTCGTCAACTTTTGCGAGGATTTCACCCATCTCCTCTTTCAGCAGGCCGTACAGCGCTTCGGCGTCACGCAGCTGTTTGCGGCTGGCGCTCTCCGTCAGACTGGTAATGATTTTGCGGGTGGTTTCCACACCAACGTCGGCAATCAGGAGCTGTTCTTCCAGCTCTTCAAAGAGATCATCGTCGATTTTCTTCCCGCGGAACAGACTGATAAATCCGGAACCGAGGTTCTCTTTGGTTTTAATCAGGCTGCGTTTCAGGCGCGCGAAGAAACCTTCTTTGGTCGGTTTTTCCTGCTCCTGAGCCATCTCTTCAACCGGCTCTTCCTCTTCGGCTACCGGGACGACGACGACCGCCTCTTCTGCCGCCGCGGCCGCCAGCGCCTGAGCTTCAAGCTCTTCATCGCTGATGGCGTCTTCACCCTCGGTCTCTGGCAGGTACTCTTCCGGGATCGCTTCCTCTATTTCGTCGAGGATCTCTTCCGGCAGCGGTAGCTCTTCATGTTCAACCTCGGCGACCGGCTCGGCACTCTCTTCCACGACCACGGCCACCGGTTCCGGCTCAACAACCACAGGCTCTGGCTCAACCGGCTGCGGTTTTTCGCTCTCCTGAACATGCTCAGTAACCTCAACCACCTCTTCAGCGAAGGCTTCAGTCTCTTGCTGGCTGTGGGTGCGCGCTTCTGCTTCTACGTCAGCGACGGTCTCAACAGGGGTTTCCGGCTGCGGCTGTTCAACAGCGGCAGGCTGTTCGGCGATCTGTTGTTCTTCGTTCTGCTGCTCGGTTTCCTGCTCTTTTTGACCAAAGCCCAGCCAGGAAAAGAAGCCACGTTTTTTCTCTTTTGCCATCTGCGACTACACCCCTCGCGGTTAATTACTGGCGCTATATACATGGAAGCTAAAAAAATGATGAAATAGTTTATCACTTAACTTAACGCACATCACCGCCTGCAAGCGCAGGCCGTCGGTGTACCCGAGCAAAGATATGAAGAAACCCAACCGTGCCGCCATGGGCCAGATACGCATTATCGGCGGCCAGTGGCGAGGCCGTAAACTGCCGGTACCGGATAGCCCCGGCCTGCGCCCGACCACCGACCGCGTTCGCGAGACGCTGTTTAACTGGCTGGCCCCTTCAATGGTAGATGCCCGCTGCCTGGACTGCTTCGCCGGAAGCGGCGCGCTGGGTCTCGAAGCCCTGTCACGCTATGCCGCCAGCGCCACGCTGCTGGAGATGGATCGCAGCGTCGCCCAGCAGCTGCAGCAAAACCTGGTGACCCTGAAAGCCGCGCACGCAAAGGTGGAGAATACCAACACCCTCGCCTTCCTGGCGCAGGCGGGCAAGCCGCACGACGTAGTGTTTGTCGATCCGCCGTTCCGCAAAGGGCTGCTGGAAGAGACCTTAACGCTGCTGGAAAACAACGGCTGGCTGGCGGATGATGCGCTAATCTACGTCGAGAGTGAGGTCGAGAACGGTTTACCGCCGGTGCCCGCCCACTGGGATCTGCACCGGGAAAAAGTGGCCGGACAGGTCGCCTATCGTCTTTATCACCGTCAATCACAAGGAGAGACTGATGCCGGTACTGATTAATCTGGGTCGTTTGCTGATGATCGGGGTCTGGGCCTTTTTGCTGCTCAACCTCGTCCACCCCTTCCCGCGTCCGATGAATATCTTCGTCAACGTGGCGCTGATCTTCACCTCATTTATGCATGCCCTGCAGATGGTGATGCTGAAAAACGGCATGCCAAAAGATGGCCCGAAAATGACCGGCTGGCAGCAGCTGCGGGTGTTTATTTTTGGCGTGTTCGAGCTGCTGGTGTGGATGAATAAGTTTAAGGCGCAGGCGAAGAAATAACCTGCGGCCTTCTGCCCGGTGGCGCGATACTTACCGGGCCTACAACACCCGTAGGCCCGGCAAATCATGGCGTCGGACTAAACCCTTCAAACCGCGATCCCTTGTAACTTAACGTCCCTTTATCCCCTACCGTCAGCTGATGGTACTGCTTCTCATCGAGGCGAAAGGTCATCTCCAGACCGCCGCTCTCCGGCTTAAAGCTCGCTTCATAGCGCATACTGGTACCGGCAGGGGTGACCTGCTGCTGTCGCGAGCGGCGATCGTTGAGCGCTTTTTCCCGTTTATTGCTCACCACCACCTGCTTTTGCTGCAGCGGGGCGGCATCGTTATCCGCCTTTTCACGGCGCTGCTGCACGAAGCGAAACGAGGCGGCAATGATGATAATTGCCAGCACGATAATAAAAAAAAGCGGCATCTTGCTCATTGGACAATCCTTAAGACCAGGCTGAAATCAGAATAGCGTGCCACGCTGTGCATTGCTATTGGCCCGTCTGCACCACTACACTGAAGTGAAACTGTTTATTCAACAATAACAGATACAGGGACTTAATATGCTTTGGTCATTTATCGCTGTCTGTTTCTCCGCATGGCTGTATGTCGATGCGTCCTACCGCGGCCCTGCCTGGCAGCGCTGGCTGTTTAAACCCGTTACCTTGTTGCTGCTCCTGCTGCTGGCCTGGCAGGCACCAATGTTTAACGCCATCAGCTATCTGGTGCTCGCCGGGCTCTGCGCGTCGCTGGCCGGTGATGCCCTGACCCTACTGCCGCGCCAGCGTCTGCTGTATGCCGTGGGGGCGTTCTTCTTATCGCACCTGCTCTACACCATCTATTTCGCCAGCCAGATGACCCTGTCGTTCTTCTGGCCGCTGCCGCTGGCGTTGCTGGTGATTGGCGCGCTGCTGATCGCCGTGATCTGGTCGCGTCTGGAAGAGCTGCGCTGGGCGGTGTGTACCTTTATCGCTATGACCCTGGTGATGGTCTGGCTGGCGGGCGAGCTGTGGTTCTTCCGCCCGACGGCACCGGCCCTGTCGGCCTTCATCGGCGCTACGCTCCTGCTGCTGGGGAATATCGTCTGGCTGGGTAGCCACTATCGCCGTCGTTTCCGCGCCGATAACGCCATCGCTGCAGCCTGCTACTTCGCCGGGCACTTCCTGATTGTGCGTTCGCTGTATATTTAAATAGCGCTTGACTCTGGAGTCGACTCCAGAGTGCATACTGCGGTTAATGAGAAAATTATCATTGCCGGAGAGTGCCATGTCGACTCCAGAAACACCTAAAAAAGTGCCGCAGTTTTCGGCGCTTAAGCTCGCCCCCCTTCCCGCCAAAGCGACCTGCTGCGCTGCGGATCATGCTCCTGTGCAGCCCGAAGCCGAGGCCCCTGTTCAGGGCCAGCGTTACAGCTGGGTGGTCAACGGCATGGACTGCGCCGCCTGCGCCCGCAAGGTGGAAACCGCCGTCCGCCAGGTCGCGGGCGTCAATCACGTCCAGGTGCTGTTTGCCACCGAAAAACTGCTGGTCGATGCAGGCAGCAACGTCAGCGCCCAGGTCGAAGCGGCGGTGATCAGTGCGGGCTATACGCTGCGCAATGAAAATGCCCCCGCCGAAAAAGCCTCCGTGCTGCGCGACAACCTGCCGCTCATCACGCTTGTTCTGTTGATGGGCATAAGCTGGGGGCTGGAACAGGTCAACCACCCGCTCGGCAACCTCGCCTTTATCGCCACCACTCTGGTCGGGCTCTGGCCGGTTGCCCGTCAGGCGCTGCGCCTGATGAAAAGCGGCAGCTGGTTCGCCATTGAGACGCTGATGAGCGTGGCCGCCATCGGGGCGCTGTTTATCGGTGCCACGGCGGAAGCCGCGATGGTGCTGCTGCTGTTTCTGATTGGCGAGCGGCTCGAAGGCTGGGCGGCCAGCCGGGCGCGGAAAGGGGTCAGCGCCCTGATGGCGCTGAAGCCGGAAACGGCTACGCAGGTGATTAATGGCGAGCGTAAAACCGTGCCCATTGCCGCGCTGCGTCCGGGGGATGTGATTGAAGTTGCCGCCGGGGGCCGTCTGCCTGCCGACGGGACGCTGCTCACCGCTGCGGCCAGTTTTGACGAAAGCGCCCTGACCGGCGAATCCATTCCGGTCGATCGCGCGGCGGGGGAAAAAGTCCCCGCAGGGGCCACCAGCGTCGATCGTCTGGTGCAGCTGACGGTGCTGTCCGAACCGGGCGACAGCGCCATCGACCGCATCCTGAAGCTGATCGAAGAGGCGGAAGAGCGCCGTGCCCCGGTGGAGCGTTTTATCGACCGTTTCAGCCGGATCTATACCCCGGTGATTATGCTGATTGCGCTGCTGGTGGCCGTCGTGCCGCCGCTGCTGTTCGGTGCCGCCTGGGAGGGCTGGATCTACAAAGGGCTGACTCTGCTGCTGATTGGCTGCCCCTGTGCGCTGGTGATCTCCACCCCGGCGGCCATCACCTCCGGGTTGGCCGCCGCTGCTCGTCGTGGGGCGCTGATTAAGGGCGGTGCCGCGCTGGAACAGCTGGCGCAGGTGCAGCAGGTGGCATTCGACAAGACCGGCACCCTGACGGTGGGTAAGCCGCAGGTGACGGGCATTTATCCGCACGCGATCCGCGAGCAGGATCTGCTCACCCTGGCCGCTGCGGTGGAGCAAGGTTCAACTCACCCACTGGCGCAGGCGATTGTGCGGGAAGCGCAGGCTCGCGGGCTGGCTGTTCCGGCGGCAACCGACCAGCGCGCGCTGATGGGCTCGGGAATTGAAGCCGTGGTCGCGGGCAGCAAGGTGCTGATTTGTGCCGCGGATAAATTCCCTGCTCCGCAACTGGCGGCGCACATCGGGACCCTGGAGCAGGCCGGGCAGACGGTGGTGATGGTGGTCCAGGACGGCGTGGCAAAAGGTCTGGTGGCGCTGCGGGATACCCTGCGGGAAGACGCGAAAGAGGCCGTGCAGGCCCTGAATCAGCTAGGGGTCAACGGCGTGATCCTGACCGGCGATAACCCACGCGCTGCCGCGGCCATTGCCGGTGAGCTGGGGCTCGATTTCCGCGCCGGGCTGCTGCCTGCCGATAAAGTGCAGGCGGTGACGGCCCTGAATGCGGACATGCCGCTGGCGATGGTCGGCGACGGGATTAACGACGCCCCGGCGATGAAAGCGGCCACGCTTGGAATTGCGATGGGCAGCGGCACCGACGTGGCGCTGGAGACCGCCGACGCGGCGCTGACCCACAACCGCCTGACCGGGCTGGCGCAGATGATAAGTCTGGCCCGCGCCACCCGCGCCAATATCAGTCAGAACATCGCTATCGCGCTGGGGCTGAAAGGGATATTCCTGGTGACTACCCTGCTGGGGATGACGGGATTATGGCTGGCGGTGCTGGCGGATACCGGGGCAACGGTACTGGTGACGGCGAACGCGCTGCGGCTGTTGCGTCGTCGGTAAAAAAGCGCCCGGTGGCGGCTACGCCTTACCGGGCCTACAAAACCGCAATATCCTTGAACCGTAGGCCGGGCAAGCGCAGCGCCGCCCGGCATTTTCACTACTGCATGCCTAACATCCGCGGCAGCCACAGCGATATCGCCGGGATGTAGGTCACCATCCCCAACACCACCAGCAGCATGCCGTAGAACGGCAGCATCGCCCGGACCACGCTCTCGATCTTCTGCTTACTCACCGCACTGGCGACAAACAGCACCGACCCCACCGGCGGGGTAATCAGCCCGATCCCGAGGTTCACCATCATGATCATCCCGAAGTGCACCGGATCGATGCCCAGCGAGTTGGTTACCGGCAGCAGCACCGGGGTCAGGATCAGGATGATCGGTGCCATGTCCATCAGGGTGCCAATCAGCAGCAGCATGACGTTGAGGTACATCAGGATCACGTACTTGTTGTCCGACAGCGAGGTGAAGAACTCGGTGATCCGCATCGGCAGCTGCATGTAGGTCATCACCGCGCCAAACGCCGCCGCAAAGCCGATCAGGATCATCACGATGGTCACCGTCTTCACCGTGCGGCACATCAGCTTCGGCAGCTCGCTCCACTTGTAGTCGCGGTAGATAAACATGGTGACAAAGAAGGCCCACAGGCAGGCGACCGCCGCCGATTCGGTGGCGGTAAAGATCCCCGACAAAATGCCGCCGAGGATAATCACCACCGTCATCAGCCCCCACAGGGCATCGAAGAAAATCCTCAGCGCCTGCTTAAAGGGGATCCGCTCGCCTTTCGGATACCCGCGCTTATGGGCAAAGCCCAGGCACAGGATCATCAGGCACAGCCCGAGCAGCAGCCCCGGCAGCACCCCGGCGATAAACAGCGTCGCAATCGACACCGTCCCGCCTGCCGCCAGGGAGTAGATCACCGAGTTGTGGCTGGGCGGGATCAGGATCGCCTGCACCGAGCCGCTGGCGGTCACCGCTGCGGCGTATTCGCGCGGATAGCCCTTCTTCTCCATCTCCGGGATCATCACGCTGCCGATGGAGGCGGTATCCGCCACCGACGAGCCGGAAATCGCACCGAAAAAGGTCGAGGCGACGATATTCACCAGTGACAGTCCGCCGCGAATAAAGCCGACAAAGATATAGGCGAAGTTCACCAGCCGACGGGCGATACCCCCTTCCGCCATGATCGCCCCGGCGAGGATAAAGAACGGGATCGCGAGCAGGGTAAATTTATTCACCCCGCTGGTGATCTGGATCATCAGCGCCTCCAGCGGCAGATCGATCCACAGCGCCCCGGCCACTGCACTTAACCCGACGGCAAAAGCCACCGGCATCCCCAGCGCCAGCAAAATGGCGAGGGTGAAGAGCAAAACAAACGCATCCATAATTCACCCCTTAACTGTGGTTGCCGATCAGCACGACCGGGCGGTTTTCCTGGGAGCCAAACAGCAGGCGCTCAAGAACAAACAAAATGAGGATCGCTGAACCGATGGGCAGCGGCAGATAGCTCTCGCCGGAGGTGAGAACCGGGAACTCCGCCACCGGCTGTTCCCACAGTTCGATGCAGAGCAGATAGCTGTACCAGAAGATAAGCAGCGAAATCAGCAGCATCAGCACATCCACCACCTTGGCGCACAGCGTTTTTAACGCCGCAGGCAGACGGTCGGTGAGCATGTTTACTGCGATATGCGATCCGGCGCGGTAGCCCACCGCTGCGCCGATAAAGGTAAAGGTCACCATGCAGATGATGGCAATCGGCTCCGGCCAGGACTCGCCACGATTGAGGACGTAGCGGGAAAAAATCCCAATCGGGATCACGATGGTCATCACCAGCAACGAAACGCCCGCCACGGCCATGGCGAGCAGGTACAGGCGATCCATCCACTTCAGATAGTGTTCGGACATACGTCCTCCACGCAGAGGGTTACTGAACGTCAGCGATCGCTTTCATCAGATCCTGATGCTTATCGCCATACTGGGCGCGCACCGGCTCCGTCGCTTTGATAAACACCGACTTGTCGATGTCATGGAACTGCACGCCGCCGGCCTTCATTTTTTCCAGCGCCTGGGTGTTGTAGGCCTGCCAGAGTTTGCGCTGCTCCATCTGTGCTTCGCGGGCGAGGGTCTTAATCTTTTCCTGCTCGTCGGCGCTCAGTTTGTCCCACTTCACTTTGGAGTAGAGCAGCATTTCCGGGGTGATAAAGTGGCCGCTGAGGGTGTAGTTTTTCGCCACCGGCATGTAGTTATGGGCAACGAAGGTCGGCGGGTTGTTTTCCGCTCCGTCAATCACCCCGGTCTGCATGCCGCTGTAGACTTCGCTGACCCCCATCGCCACCGAGTTGGCCCCCATGTCTTTCAGGGTGGCCAGCGCCACCGGGCTGCCCTGAACACGGATCTTCATCCCTTTCAGATCCTCCGGTTTCACTACCGGATTCTTGGTGATCAGGTTACGCGTGCCGGAGTCCATCCAGCCGAGGAACACCAGGCGGGATTTCGGGTTGGCAGTCAGCTTCTCACCGATCTGCTTGCCGATATCGCCGTCGATCACTTTGTGCATATGGTCTTCGTCGCGGAAGACGTAGGGCAGCGTAAAGACTTCGATATCCGGCAGGATCGCGGCCACCGGGGCCATAGAGACGCGGATGATATCGATGGCACCCAGCTGGGCCTGCTCAATCATCTGCTTTTCATCCCCCAGCACGCCGCCGGGGAAGACTTTCATCTCCAGCTTGCCGTCGGTTTGTTGTTTGAGTTTTTCACCCATGTGCTGCACCGCTACCACGTTCGGGTAGCCTTCAGGATGCACGTCGGCAGCTTTGATGGTTTGAGCAGAAACTGAGGCAGCGACAGCAGACAGACACAGAGCGGCCAGCAACGGCTTGAGGGTCGTTTTCATCGAGTCAACTCCAGGGTAGTGAGGGTAGGTATCGAAACGTCGTTTTAGTTATACGTTTAATAACTAGACTACGGCCTGGAAAGCGAGGGTGAAGCACTTCACAAAAAGCGCCAAAAAATGAAATGGTGGTTTATTTTGGTGATGAAGGTCAAACGAAATGGCAATCGTAAGCCCGTACAAGCGCAGCGCCGCCGGGCATGCCGGGTGGCGGCTACGCCTGACCCGGCCTACAAAAACTACCCTTTACGTAACAGGTAACGGTAAGGCAGGGCATCAGTCTCCTGCGCCAGCAGCTCATGTTCCATAAAGGTACAGAAGCCCGGAATATCGCGGGTGGTGGCCGGATCGTCGGCGATAATTAACAGCGTTTCGCCGGATTGCATCATGCGCACGGTTTTGCGCACCATCATGACGGGCTCCGGGCAGCGCAGGCCCTGGGCGTCAAGAGTATGGTCTGGGCTGGAAAACAGATCGGTCATCGTCGTCTCATTCAGATAAAAAACGGCAGTAGTTTACGCCGCAGGCCGGGCAAAGCAAACCAGGTTAACGATTGCGTGAAAATTAGCCATTGCAAAGCCGAATGAAAGCAGTATGATGCGGCGGTTTTTATTGGGTTCCCTCACCCCAACACTCAAAAAGGTCACAATATGACGCAGTTCTCTCAATCGCAGCGCGTAAAAGCGTTGTTCTGGCTTTCACTTTTTCATCTGCTGGTGATCACCTCCAGTAACTACCTGGTGCAGCTCCCGATCTCTGTTTTTGGTTTTCATACCACCTGGGGCGCGTTCAGTTTCCCGTTTATCTTCCTGGCGACCGATCTCACCGTCCGTATCTTTGGCGCCCCGCTGGCCCGACGCATTATCTTTGCCGTCATGCTTCCGGCGCTGTTTGTCTCGTACGGGATTTCGTCCCTGTTCTATATGGGCAGCTGGCAGGGCTTTGAGGCGCTGACCCACTTCAACCTGTTCGTCGCCCGTATCGCCGCGGCCAGCTTTATGGCCTATGCGCTGGGGCAGATCCTCGACGTGCACGTGTTTAACCGCCTGCGGCAGAACCATCGCTGGTGGATGGCCCCAACCGCCTCCACGCTGTTTGGTAACGTCAGCGATACCCTCGCCTTTTTCTTCATCGCCTTCTGGCGCAGCCCGGATGCGTTCATGGCGCAGCACTGGATGGAAATTGCGCTCGTGGACTACGCCTTTAAGGTGCTTATCAGCCTGGTCTTCTTCCTGCCGATGTACGGCGTGCTGCTGAATATGTTGCTGAAAAGATTCGCGGATAAATCTGAAATCCCGGGATTGCAGGCTGGTTAAGGGTTCCCCTGAACAGTTGTGATAAGATGGATTGATGCGCCGTTATGGCCGTTTATCGAAAGGAAGAATGTAATGCGCAATCTGGTTAAATATGTCGGGATTGGCCTGCTGGTGATGGGGCTGGCAGCCTGTGATAACAGCGACACCAAAACGCCTGCTCAGGCTGCGTCTGCTGAAAGCAACGCCACGGGTCAACCGGTCAGCCTGATGGATGGCAAACTCAGCTTCTCTCTGCCTGCGGATATGACCGATCAGAGCGGCAAACTGGGTACCCAGGCCAACAACATGCACGTCTATTCCGATGCCACCGGGCAAAAAGCGGTGATTGTGATCGTCGGTGATGACACCAATGAAGACCTGGGCGTGCTGGCGAAACGTCTCGAAGATCAGCAGCGCAGCCGCGACCCGCAGCTGCAGGTAGTGACCAACAAAGCCATCGAGCTGAAAGGCCACAAGCTGCAACAGCTGGACAGCATTATCTCTGCCAAAGGCCAGACCGCTTACTCTTCCGTGGTGCTGGGTAAAGTGGACAACAAACTGCTGACCCTGCAGATCACGCTGCCTGCTGACGATCAGCAGAAAGCGCAAACTGCCGCAGAGAACATCATCAATACCCTCGTGATTCAGTAAGCCATCACGACGAAGGGGCCTCCACTGGAGGCCCTTTTTTTAGCCGCCACGTCAGCAGTAACGCCACCGCCACCAGCCCCGCCGCCGCCAGATAGATAACCGGCACCCCGGCCCACGCCATCACCAGCCCGGCCAGCGGCCCGGTGATCCCGAGCGACATATCCATAAATACCGTGTAGGTCGCCAGCGCCGCGCCCTGGTTCTGCTGCGGCACCGCTTTGACTGCCACCACCCCCAGCGCCGGGAACACCAGCGAGAAGCCCGCCCCCGCAAGGAAAACCCCGATCCGCGCCATCCAGGGCGCATCGGCGATGCCGGTCAGCAGCAGGCCGATAATCTCCACGCTGAAGCAGATGATGGCCATGTTCAGCCCGCCCAGCCGGTTGATGCCGTTCGGGAACAGCAGCCGCGTGCCGACAAAAGCACAGCTGAACAGGGTCAACGCAAAGGCCGCCCCGTCCCAGCCTTTATCGGCGTAAAACAGGGTAATGAAGGTGGCGATCACCCCAAAGCCCGCCGAGCCGAGGGCCAGCGCCATGCCGTAGGGCCAGACGCGCCCCAGCACCGCGCGAAACGGCATCGGCTTGCCTTTGCTGGCTTTGACTTTCGGTCGCGGCAGGGCAAACAGGATCGCCAGCAGCGCTACCACCATAATGGTGAGCGCCAGCCCGTTCAGGCCAGCGTAGCGATAGCAGAGCACCCCAAGCGGGGCCCCCATCGCCATCGCGCCGTAGGTGACAATCCCGTTCCAGGAGATCACCCGCCCGATATGCGACGCCCCCACCACCCCGACGCCCCACAGCGTGGAGCCGGTTCCGGCGAGGCTCTGCCCGACCCCGAGGATCACCCGCCCCAGACAGAGCAGTACCAGACTCACCATCGGCCAGGCGCTGGTTAACCCGGCGAGGAAATAGCTCACCCCGCTCAGGAAGCAGCCGCAGAGCCCCAGCACCACAATGCTTTTCGGGCCAAACAGGTCGGCATAGCGCCCGGCATAGGGGCGGCTCAGCAGGGTGGCGAAGTATTGCAGGCTGATCACCAGACCGGCCCAGAAGGCACTAAACCCCATGATGTCATGGACATAGCCCGGCAGGACGGCCAGCGGCAGGCCGATGGTCAGGTAGCTGGCAAAGTTGAAAATAACGACGGAAACAATACGCAGGTTGAGGCGTAATCCACTCAGTGCCGGTTCGGCGGCGGGTTCGGGCATCAGGTTCACCAGAATTTTTACAACAGTGTTTCACTATTACCATGACAGGGGCCGAAATGCAGCAGCGACTTTAAGATTAACGGCCTCCGCCGAAGCGCTGCGCGCGCACTACACTTATGAGCATCTTATAAGAGGAAACACTATGTTAACCACGCCACCCGGTAAGCCGGGTCTTACACAGCCTGATAAATCCGGTCTTCACATTCTGCTCAAACTGGCCTGCCTGGTGGTGATCCTCGCCGGTATCCACGCCGCCGCGGATATTCTCGTCCAGCTGCTGCTGGCGCTCTTTTTCGCCATCGTGCTTAACCCCCTCGTCACCTGGTTTTTGCGTCGCGGGTTCAGCCGCCCGCTGGCCATCACCATTGTGGTGGTGGTGATGCTGATCGGCCTGACGGCGCTGTTTGGGGTGCTGGCGGCCTCGCTCAATGAATTTGCCGCCCTGCTGCCGAAATACAACAAAGAGCTGACGCGCAAACTCGTCGATCTGCAGCAGATGTTCCCGTTCCTCAACCTGCATATCTCCCCGGAGCGAATGCTGAAGCGGATGGACTCGGAAAAGGTGATGACCTTTGCCACCGCGCTGATGACCCAGCTTTCCGGGGCGATGGCCAGCGTCCTGCTGCTGGTGATGACCGTGGTCTTTATGCTGTTTGAAGTGCGCCACGTGCCCTACAAAATGCGTTTTGCCCTCAATAATCCGCAGATCCACATCGCCGGTCTGCACCGGGCACTGAAGGGTGTTTCCCACTATCTGGCGCTGAAAACATTGTTAAGCCTGTGGACCGGGGCGATTGTCTGGCTGGGGCTGACGCTGCTGGGGGTGCAGTTCGCCCTGATGTGGGGCGTGCTGGCCTTCCTGCTCAACTACGTACCCAATATTGGCGCGGTGATCTCCGCCGTCCCGCCGATGATCCAGGCGTTTCTGTTTAATGGCCTCTATGAGTGCGCCATGGTCGGGGCGCTGTTCCTGATCGTCCATATGGTGCTGGGCAATATCGTTGAGCCCCGAATGATGGGCCACCGGCTGGGGATGTCCACCATGGTGGTGTTCCTGTCGTTACTGATCTGGGGCTGGCTGCTCGGCCCGGTGGGGATGTTGTTGTCCGTTCCGCTGACCAGCGTCTGTAAGATCTGGATGGAGACCACCCAGGGGGGTAGCAAGCTGGCGATCCTGCTCGGCCCGGGCCGTCCGAAAAGCCGCTTACCGGGATAACGCATGTACGAAAAGGACAACCTCAGCGCGCTTGAGGCCATCACCGAAGCGCAACGTATCGCCTTTGCCCCGATGCTGTTTCAGACCGCGCTCTGTCTGCGTAACACCGGGGTGCTCGCCTGGCTGGACACACAGGGGCCGCGCGGCGCGACGCATGACGAGATCGTGGCTAACAGCACCCTCAGTGACTATGGTGCAGGCGTGTTGCTGGATATGGGCTTAAGCGGGCGGATAGTGACCCACAGCGAGGGGCGCTATTATCTGGCCAAAATTGGTCATTATCTGCTGCATGACACCATGACCCGCATCAACATGGATTTCACCCAGGATGTTTGCTACCAGGGACTGTTTCATCTTGCCGATGCCCTGAAAGCGGAAAAACCGGCCGGACTCGCCGTCTTTGGCGAGTGGCCGACCATTTATCCGGCGCTCTCCGCCCTCCCCGAACAGGCGCAGCGGAGCTGGTTTGCTTTCGATCACTTCTATTCCGATGGCGCATTTGAGGCCGCGCTACCCCTTATATTCGCAAGCAGGCCGACAAAATTGTACGATGTCGGCGGAAATACGGGTAAATGGGCGCTACGCTGCTGTCGTTACGATGAAAATGTCACCGTGACGCTGCTCGATCTGCCGCAGCAAATTGCACTGGCCCGGGAAAATATCGCAAAAGCAGGATTATCTCATCGTATTGAGCTCTACCCTGTCGATATGCTTAGCGACGCTGCCCTGCCGGATGACGCTGATATCTGGTGGATGAGCCAGTTTCTGGACTGCTTCTCTCCCGATCAGATTGTTGCCCTGCTGAGCAACGTGGCGAAGGTAATGAAGCCAGGTGCCCGCTTGTGCATCCTGGAGCCGTTCTGGGATGCGCAAAAATTCGAAGCGGCCTCCTTCAGCCTGAACGCCACCTCGCTCTATTTCACCTGTATGGCGAACGGCAACAGCCGTTTTTACAGCGTAGAGAAATTTTACCTCTATCTGGAGAAAGCAGGCTTCCGGGTAGAACAACGGCAGGACAATCTCGGGGTCGGCCACACCTTATTGATTTGTCAGAAAATAAACAATAACGCGACCTGATCTCCGGCTGCGTTACTGGATAACGGGTTTATCGCGGACGCGCGCAGATGAAATTTGCACTTAACATTCTCGACTGGCAAGCCAGAGCGCCAGGCCTTAGTGATGCCAGCCACTGGCAGGCATGGTCACAGGGTTTGCATGCCATCGATCCTGCTGCGCCGCAGGCAACCCTGTCCGATCTGCCGATGATGACCGCCCGCCGCCTCAGTTCCGGCAGTAAGCTGGCGGTCGATTGCGGTCTGGCGATGGTGCGAAAACATGCCATCGATGCCGTGGTCTATACCAGCCGTCATGGCGAGCTGGAGCGTAACTATCGTCTCCTGCATGCGCTGGCGACCGGGCAGGATGTTTCCCCTACCGATTTCGCCATGTCGGTCCATAACTCTGCGGTGGGCAATCTGACGATTGCCGCGCGTCAGCCCATTGTCTCGTCATCGCTCTCTGCCGGGATGGATACCTTCCAGCAGGGTTTGTGCGAGGTGCTGACCCTGCTGCATGCCGGTTATAAACGGGTGTTGATGGTCGATTTCGACGGCACCCTGCCGGATTTTTATCGCGCCGCACTTCCGGCCCGGATGCCGACCTGGCCCTATGCCCTGGCGCTGGTCATTGAAGCCGGTGACGTCCTGCACTGCGAAACCCGCTCCGCCCGTTGCATCGAAGAACTCCCCCTGCCCCAGAGCCTGCTGTTCCTGCGCCACTACCTGCGTGACGAACGGCAGTTTGACGTACCCGGCGAGCGCCTGCTGTGGCAGTGGACGCGGGCATGATACGTATCCGGGCGGCCCTCAGCCGCGGCTGGCGGCTGGTGATGACCGGCTTATGCTTCGTGCTGTTTGGCGCGGGCGGCCTGCTGCTGTCGCTGGTGTGGTTCAACCTGTTGAACCTGGTTCAGCGCGATCGCGCCCGTCGTCGTCGCCTCGCCAGACGCAGTATTGCCGCCAGCTTCCGGGCTTTTTTAACCGTCGCCCGCGCCCTCGGCGTGCTGGATTACCGCTTTGACAACCTTGACCTGCTGCGCCAGGAGCGCGGCTGTCTGGTGGTGGCGAACCATCCGACGCTGATCGACTACGTGCTTATCGCCTCGGTGATGCCGGAAACCGACTGCCTGGTGAAAGGCGCCCTGCTGCGTAATCCCTTTCTCAGCGGAGCGATCCGCGCGGCGGATTACCTGATCAACAGCGAAGCCGACACCCTGTTAAGCGCCTGCCAGCAGCGGCTGGCCCAGGGCGACACCCTGCTGATCTTCCCGGAAGGCACGCGCACCCAGGCGGGAAAAGCCATCAGGCTGCAACGCGGTGCGGCCAATATTGCCGTGCGTTGCGCCAGCGATCTGCGGGTGGTGCTCATCCACTGCAGCGAGCATCTGCTTGATAAACACAGCCGGTGGTATGACATACCGCCAGAAAAACCCTTTTTCACGGTCGATGTCCGTGAGCGGGTCAATATTCATGATTTTTACGATGCAGCCGTCCACGAGCCCGCTCTGGCGGCAAGGCAACTTAACCGGCACCTGCAGCATCGCTTAACAGCCGGTCTTCAATCTTTGTCAGGAATTAATGATGCAAGCGCTCTACCTTGAAATTAAAAATCTTATTATTACTACCCTTAATCTGGACGAATTGACCGCAGAGGATATCGATACGGATGCCGCCCTGTTTGGCGATGGGTTGGGCCTTGACTCGATCGATGCCCTTGAGCTTGGACTGGCGATAAAAAACCGGTACGGCGTGGTGTTATCTGCCGAAAGCGAAGAGATGCGTCAGCATTTTTACTCCGTTGCCACCCTGGCCTCCTTCATCACCGCCCAACGCGCCTGAGATTGAATTAACCATGACTACAGAACACAAATCCGTTTATCAGGAAGTCACCTCTCTCCTGACCACCCTGTTTGAGGTTGCCCCGGACGCCATCACCCCCGAGGCGCGCCTGTATGAGGATCTGGAGCTGGACAGCATCGACGCCGTCGACATGGTTGTTCACCTGCAGAAGAGAACCGGTGCCCGCATCAAACCGGAAACCTTCAAGTCGGTACGTACCGTTCAGGACGTTGTGGATGCGGTAGAAAAACTTCTGCGCGAAGCCTGAGACCCCCATGCGTGGCGGACGATCCTTCCCGGCCATCCCCCTGTTGACGGGGCTGATGCTGGTCGCATGGCCGTTTCTGATTGGCTTCGGGTTGGCGCACCACAGCCTGCACTGGCTGCTGCCGCTGATGGCGATCCTGCTGCTGTTCCGTTTTCGCCAGGCGCGGCATCTCGCCGGACCGATGCGCTATGTGACGCAGAGCGTTGCCCTCGCGGGCATCGTCCTGTGCGCGGCAAGCGTTGTGCTGAAAGCGCATCACTGGCTGCTGTTCTATCCGGTGATCGTTAACCTGGCGATGCTGATCGTGTTTGGTGGTTCGCTGTGGACGGCGATGCCGCTGGTTGAACGGCTGGCGCGACTGCGGGAACCGAATTTACCCCCGTCCGGTGTGCGCTATACCCGCATCGTCACCCAAGTGTGGTGCGGCTTTTTCATCTTCAACGGGAGCGTGGCGCTGTTCACCGTACTGCGGGGTGACATGCAGCTCTGGACGCTGTGGAACGGCATGATCGCCTACATCCTGATGGGAACCTTAATGGCAGGCGAGTGGCTGGTACGGCAACGGATGATTAAAAAAGATGCATAAACCTCTGCCATTGAGCCAGTGGCTGAACGCCCCTCGCCCGGACGACACCCCTGTCGCCTGGTCAGGCGATGGCAGCTGGACGCTCGGGGAGTTACGCCACGACGTCAGCAGCCTGACCGCCAGCTTACAGCAGCAGGAAGGGGAGCGCTGGGCACTCTGCTTTGATGACAGCTATCTGTTTATCGTCGCCCTGCTGGCCACGCTGCATGCGGGCAAAACCCCGGTGCTGCCCGGGCACAGCCGCGAGTCGCAGCTGGAGGAGCAGCAAGAACTGTTCAGCGGGGTGTTGAGCGACAGGACGCTGAGCGTCCGTGGCCGCCTGAAGGTGGTCAGATCTGCCCAGCGCCGTGCCCCGACGTTCACGCCGCTGCCGGCGATTGATGATGCCCGCGTGGTGGAGCTGTTCACCTCCGGCTCGACCGGCGCGCCTGAGCGGATCGTCAAGACCCTCGCCCAGCTCGACCGGGAGGCCGGGCTGTTGGCTGCCCGCTTTGGCGAACGGCTGAACGGCTGTCATGTCGTCTCCTCGGTAGTACCGCAGCATCTGTACGGCCTGACGTTTCGCATTGTGTTGCCGATGTCGCTGGGGCTGCCGCTGCACGCAGAGAGGCTCGCCTACGCCGAGCAGCTGGCGGCGCTGGATCGCACGAAGCGTTACCTGTTTATCAGCAGCCCGGCGTTCCTCAAACGGCTTGATACGCAGCTCGCCCCGCCGCCGGTCGCCGTGCTGATTTCCGCGGGCGGCGTGCTGACGTGGGAGTCGGCCTGCGACACCCAGCGCTGGCTGGGGATCTGGCCGGATGAAATTTACGGCAGTAGCGAAACCGGCGTCCTCGGCTGGCGCTATCGTCAGGCCGATGCGCTCCCCTGGCAGCCCTTCCCCGGCGTGACCTTTAGCCGCGATAATGACGCCCTGCGCGTCACCTCGCCGCTGATCGTTGAGGCGGACGGCGTGCTGCTCGACGATATTCTGCACCTCGAGGATAACGGCCAGTTCAGCCTTCTTGGCCGTCGGGGTCGGGTGGTTAAAATTGAAGAGAAACGCATCTCCCTGACCGAGGTCGAACAGCGGCTGCTGGCGCTGGACGGCATCTGCGAAGCGGCGGCACTGGCGGTCAATCGCGGCGGACGGCAGGGCGTTGGCGTGCTGCTGGTGCTGAGCGACGCCGCGCGTCAGCAGTGGCAGCAGCGCGGCAGTAAAGCGCAGATCCTCGCCTGGCGACGCGCCCTGCGGCCTTGGCTCGAGCCGGTGGCGATCCCCCGTTACTGGCGCATTATTGATGAGATGCCGGTGAACAGTATGAACAAGCGTGTCTATGCGCAGTTACAGGAGTTATTTCATGAAAATCCATGAAATCGAGCGCCATCAGGCACATCCGCAGCACCTGGAGATTGTCCTGTATCTCGATCCGGCCCTGTTCTGGTTCCAGGGCCATTTTGCCGTACAGCCCCTGCTGCCGGGCGTCGCCCAGGTCGACTGGGTGATGCACTACGCCACCACGCTGCTGGCACCGGAGTACCGTTTTCACAGTATTCAGAACGTAAAATTCCAGGCGCCGCTGCTCCCTGGCGCTACCGTGACGCTGGTCCTCGACTGGAATGCGGAGCGCCAGATGCTCAGCTTTAACTATCAGCGCCACGACGGCGAACTGCGCCACACGGCCAGCAGCGGGAAGATTCGCTTATGTCGCTGACCTTCCGCCCCTGCATCCTGATCCCCTGCTACAACCACGGGGCGATGATGGCGAGCGTCCTGCGCCGCCTGGCGCCGTTTCACCTGCCGGTGATTGTGGTCGATGATGGCAGCGATGCCCACACCCGTCAGGCGCTGGACCGCCTGGCCGCTGACAATGCCCAGGTGACGCTGGTGCGGCTGACGCACAACGGCGGTAAAGGGGCGGCGGTGATCCGCGGGCTGAAAGTCTGTGCCGGAGCCGGTTTTACCCATGCGGTGCAGGTGGATGCCGACGGCCAGCATGCCATCGAGGATATCCCTCAGCTGCTGGCGCTGGCCAAACGCCACCCGCAGGCGCTGATCTCCGGCCAGCCGCAGTTTGATGATTCGATCCCCCGCTCGCGCCTGTATGGCCGCTGGATCACCCACGTCTGGGTGTGGATCGAAACCCTCTCATTGCAGCTCAAGGACAGCATGTGCGGCTTTCGCGTCTACCCGGTCGCGCCGACGCTACAGGTCATCAACAGCGTCCCCATCGGCAAGCGAATGGATTTTGATACCGAAGTGATGGTGCGCCTCTACTGGCAGGGCAATCCCAGCTATTTCCTGCCCACCCGGGTGACCTATCCCCAGGATGGCCTCTCCCATTTCGATGCCCTGCACGACAACCTGCGCATCTCCTGGATGCACACCCGGCTGTTCTTCGGCATGCTGCCGCGCATCCCTTCCCTGCTCTTTCGTCGCCGCAGCCCGCACTGGGCGCAGCAGCAGGAGGTGAAAGGTCTGTACGGTATGCGCCTGATGCTGCGGGTCTGGCAGCTGTTGGGCCGCAGGGCCTTTACCCTCCTGCTGTGGCCGGTGATTGCCGTCTACTGGCTGACGGCCCGTCCGGCACGTCAGGCATCGCAGCAGTGGCTTGCCCGGGTGCGCGAGACGCTGGCGCAGCGCCAGCAGCCGCAGCCCGCGCGCCTGAACAGCTTTTTCCACTTCCTGCGTTTTGGCAATGCGATGCTGGATAAGGTCGCCAGCTGGCGGGGCGAGCTGAAGCTGGGCCGGGACGTGGTGTTTGCCCCCGGCGCACGGGAGAAGCTCGATCTTCGCGTGCCCGAGGGCAAGCTGCTGCTGGCGTCCCATCTCGGCGATGTGGAGGCCTGCCGCGCGCTGGCGCAGCTTGAAGGCAGCAAGACCATCAATGCGCTGGTCTTCAGCGATAACGCCCAGCGATTCAAACAGATTATGCAGGAGATGGCCCCTCAGGCCGGGCTGAACCTGATCCCGGTGACCGATATTGGCCCCGAGACCGCCATCCTGCTGAAAGAGAAGATCGATCGCGGGGAATGGGTGGCGATCGTCGGGGATCGGATCGCCGTCGATCCACAGCGCGGCGGCAACTGGCGCGTGGTGTGGAGCCACTTTATGGGCCAGCCTGCCCCCTTCCCGGAGGGGCCTTTTATTCTCGCCTCGCTGATGCGCTGCCCGGTGATGCTGATTTTCGCCCTGCACCAGCAGCAGAAGCTGCATATTCACTGCGAAGACTTTGCCGATCCGCTGCTGTTACCGCGCAGCGAGCGCCAGCAGGCGTTACAGCAAACCGTCGACCGCTATGCCCAACGGCTGGAGCACTATGCGCTGCAGGCCCCGCTGGACTGGTTCAATTTTTTCGATTTCTGGCGTCTGCCGGATGCAAAAGAGAAGGAGTAAAGGGTGCTGACCGATCCCCGCTTTACGACCGAAGTAGAGCTGACCGTACCGTTTCACGACGTCGATATGATGGGCGTGGTCTGGCACGGTAACTATTTCCGCTATTTTGAGATCGCCCGCGAGGCCCTGCTCAATCAGTTCGATTATGGCTATCGCCAGATGAAGGCGTCCGGCTATCTCTGGCCGGTGGTGGACACCCGGGTGAAATACCGCGATGTCCTCACCTTTGAGCAACGGATCCGCGTCCGGGCCCATATCGAAGAGTTTGAGAACCGTCTGCGCATCGCCTATCAGATTTTTGACGCCACCAGCGGCAAAAGGACCACCACCGGCTACACCATTCAGGTGGCGGTGGAAGAGAAGAGCCGCGAGCTCTGTTTTGTCAGCCCGCAAATCCTGTTTGAGCGCATGGGAGTGACGCGATGAGATGGCTACCGCTGCTTGCCCTGCTGGCAAGCCCGTTCGTCAGCGCCGTGACGCTGGACGACTTGCAGCAGCGCTTTACCGAACAGCCGGTGGTGCGCGCCCACTTTGAGCAGACCCGCACCATCAAGGATCTGCCCCAGCCGCTGCGCTCCAACGGCGAGATGCTGATCGCCCGCGACAGCGGTCTGCTGTGGGATCAAAAAGCCCCCTTCCCGATGACGCTGCTGTTGGACGACAACCGGATGGTGCAGGTTATCAACGGCCAGCCGCCGCAGACCATCACCGCGGAAAACAACCCGCAGATGTTCCAGTTCAACCACCTGCTGCGCGCCCTGTTCCAGGCGGATCGCAAGGTGCTGGAGGAGAACTTCCGCATCGATTTTAAAGACCTCGGCAATGGCCGCTGGTCGCTGGTGCTGACCCCTACCACCACCCCGCTGGACAAGATTTTCGCCTCGCTGGATCTGGGGGGCGCTACGTATCTGGAATCCATTGTGCTGAACGATAAGCAGGGCGACCGGACCGATATCGTCCTCTCCCGCCACCAGCTCACCCCCGCCAGCCTGACCGATGCCGAACGTCAACGCTTTGCCGCCCCGTAACGCTCGCCGTGCGGCGCTGGCGTGGGCGGCGCTGTGCCTGGCGCTGCTGGGTATCCTGCTGACGCTGTTGCCGGGGGCGCGGCTGAACAGCAGCGTGCTGGCGATGCTGCCCAAACAGAGCCTCGGGGCCATCCCCCCGGCCCTGAACGACGGCTTTATTACGCGCCTGGATCGCCAGCTGGTGTGGCTGGTCAGCCCCGGTAAACAACCCGACCCGCAGGTGGCCCGGCAGTGGCTGAGCCTGTTGCAGGGGTCAGGCGCTCTGCACGAGGTGAAAGGGCCGATGGACGCCGCCGGGCAGAAGGCCTGGGGTGAATTTTTCTGGCAGCACCGCAACGGCCTGATCGACCCCGCCACCCGCGCACGCCTGCAAAACGGCGGTGAAGCGCAGGCGCAGTGGATTTTATCCCAGCTCTACTCCGCCTTCTCTGGCGTCAGCGGTAAAGAGCTGCAAAACGACCCGCTGATGCTGATGCGCGGCTCGCAGCTTTCGCTGGCACAAAACAGCCAGAAGCTGCGGCTGATGGACGGCTGGCTGGTGACCAAAGACGAGGCCGGAAATTACTGGTATCTGCTGCACGGCGAGCTGGCCGGTTCGTCGTTCGATATGCAGCAAACCCATAAACTTGTCACCCGGCTGCATGAGCTGGAGGGACAGCTGAAAACGCACTATCCCCGGGCACAGCTGCTGTCGCGCGGGACGGTGTTTTACAGCGACTACGCCAGCCAGCAGGCCAGACGGGACATTTCGACCCTCGGCGTTGCCACCGTTCTGGGGGTGATCCTGCTGATTGTGGCGGTGTTCCGCTCCCTGCGCCCGCTGCTTCTGTGCCTGATCTCCATCGCCATGGGCGCGCTGGCGGGCACGGTCACGACCCTGCTGCTGTTTGGTGAGCTGCATCTGATGACGCTGGTGATGAGCATGAGCATCATCGGTATCTCGGCGGATTACACGCTCTATTACCTGACCGAGCGGATGGTTCACGGCGGCCAGGCCTCGCCGTGGCAAAGCCTGGCGAAAGTGCGTAATGCTCTGCTGCTGGCGCTGCTCACCACCGTGACGGCCTATCTGATCATGATGCTGGCCCCCTTCCCGGGCATCCGCCAGATGGCGGTGTTTGCCGCCGCCGGGCTGAGCGCCGCCTGCCTGACGGTCATCTTCTGGCATCCGTGGCTGTGCCGGGGTTTACCGGTGCGTCCGGTTCCAATGCAGACGCCCATGCTGCGCTGGCTGGCGGCATGGCGCGACAGGCGCGTGTCGGTTGGCCTGCCGGTTGCGCTGGCGCTGGTCGCCGTTGCGGGCATTGCCACGCTGCGGGTAGATGATGATATCGCCCAGCTGCAGGCCCTGCCGCAGGCTATTCTGGCCCAGGAGAAACGCATTACCGCCCTGACCGGGCAGAGTGTCGATCAGAAATGGTTTGTGATCTATGGCGCATCGTCCCAGCAGACGCTGGAGCGGCTGGAGGCCTTTACCCCGGCGCTGGCCCGGGCGCAGCAGGCGGGTGACCTGACCTCATGGCGCACCCTGCCGCTGAACTCGCTGGCGCGGCAGGAGAGCGATCTGGCCCTGCTGCATCAGGCGGCACCAGCCGTCAGCAGGGTACTGCAACACGCCGGGCTGACGAGCGTGTCGCCGGATCTGAAGGCCATGCCGGTTGAGGTCGACGCCTGGCTTGCCAGCCCGGCCAGCGAAGGCTGGCGTCTGCTGTGGCTCACGTTGCCCGACGGCGAAAGCGGCGTGCTGGTGCCGGTGGATGGCGTAAAAAACAGCCCGGGACTGCGCGACCTGGCGAATCAACATCCGGGCGTGGTGTGGGTGGATCGCAAGGCCAGTTTCGACAGCCTCTTTGCCCTCTACCGCAGCGTGCTCACCGGACTGCTGGCCGTCGCCCTGGCGGCCATCGCCGGGGGGGCCATGCTGCGCCTCGGCTGGCGTAAGGGGCTGATCACCCTGGTGCCTTCCCTGCTGTCGCTGGGCTGCGGTCTCGCTGCGCTGGCGATAACCGGCCATCCGGTGAACCTGTTTTCGCTGCTGGCGCTGGTGCTGGTCCTCGGCATTGGGATCAACTACACGCTATTCTTCAACAACCCGCGCGGCACGCCATTGACCTCCCTGCTGGCCATCACCCTGGCGATGATGACCACCCTGTTGACCCTCGGCATGCTGGTATTCAGCGCTACCCAGGCCATCAGCAGCTTTGGGATTGTGCTGGTCAGCGGTATTTTTACCGCCTTCCTGCTGGCACCGCTGGCGATGCCAGACAAAAAAGAGAGCAAACAATGAGTACCCCTTTTTACCGCGCCGTCGCCCTGATCGGCGCGCTGCTGCTGGTCGGTTGCAGCCATACCGCCCGGAAAAGTGACGATGCCCGCCCGCAGGCGTGGCTACAGCCGGGCACCCGGGTAACGCTGCCGCCGCCGGGCCTGACCCCGCCGCTAAGCTCCCAGCAGCTATTGACCGCCAGCGTAAACGGCAAAACCCAGTCGCTGCTGGTGATGCTGAATGCCGATGCGCGGAAAGTGACCCTCGCCGGGCTGTCATCGGTGGGGATCCGGCTGTTCCTTGCCACCTATAATGAAACGGGCATCCATACTGAACAGTCGATTGTTGCGCCAGAGATCCCTCCGGCCAGCCAGGTGCTGGCGGACGTGATGCTCAGCCACTGGCCGATTAGCGCCTGGCTGCCGCAGCTGCCGACGGGCTGGACGCTGAAGGATAGTGGCGACCGCCGCGAGCTGCGCAATGCCGACGGTAAGCTGGTGACAGAGATCGTCTACCTGCAGCGCAAAGGCAAACGCGTGCCGATCAGCATCGAACAGCGGGTGTTCCACTATCACATCACCCTTCAATATCTGGATGACTGAGATGATCTACATTTCTGCCGTTGGCCTGGTCAACGCCCTGGGCAACTCTCCTGATGAGATCGCCGCTAACCTGACGCGCGGCGTGGCCCCTGGCATGCGCCTGCGCAGCGGCTGGTTGCAGGGTCAGGACGCGGTGCTGGGCGGCGTCGACGGCGAACTGCCCGCCATCCCGGATAGCCTGGTCGCGCACCATTCGCGCAATAATCAGCTCCTGCTGGCGGCGCTGGCGCAGATCCAGCCTGTCGTCGACGCGGCTATTACCCGTTACGGTCGCGACCGCATCGCGGTGGTCATGGGCACCAGCACCTCCGGGCTGGATGAGGGCGATAAGCATGTGCACCTGTCGATGAACGGCGAAGCCAGCGGCAACTGGCGCTACGCCCAACAGGAGCTGGGCGATCCGTCGCGCTTTCTGGCGAACTGGCTCAGTCTGGACGGCCCGGCTTATACCCTGTCGACCGCCTGCTCCTCCAGCGCCCGGGCCATCATCAGCGGGCGTCGGCTGATCGACGCCGGGCTGGCAGATATCGCTATCGTCGGCGGCGCGGATACCCTGAGCCGGATGCCGGTGAATGGCTTTAACAGCCTCGAATCGCTCTCCACCACGCTGTGCGAGCCCTTTGGCCGCGACCGCCGGGGGATCACCATTGGCGAAGCGGCAGCCCTGATGGTGCTCACCCGCGAGCCGCAGCCGGTGGCACTGCTGGGTAGCGGCGAGTCGAGCGATGCGTACCATATTTCCGCCCCGCATCCACAGGGAGAGGGGGCGATCCGCGCCATTACCCAGGCGCTGAACGAAGCCGGATTAACGCCGGATGAGGTGGGCTATATCAACCTGCACGGCACTGCGACACCGCTTAACGACCAGATTGAATCCCAGGTGGTGCACGACCTGTTTGGCGAGGCGGTGCCCTGCAGTTCAACCAAGCATCTGACCGGCCATACGCTGGGGGCGGCGGGGATCACCGAGGCCGCGCTGAGCTGGCTGATCCTGACCCGCGATCTGCCCTTGCCCGCCCAGGATTTCAGCCGCTATGCGCCGGATCCGACGCTCGCCGCCTGCGGCCTGCTGCATCAGCCCACCGCGTTGAAAAAACCGGTGATTTTGTCCAATTCTTTCGCCTTTGGCGGCAATAACGCCAGCATCCTGCTGGGGAGCCTGTCATGAGTTATCTCTCACCCACTGATTATCTACCCCATGATGCGCCCATGCTGCTGCTGGAGTCGGTCGAGAGCGTTACTGACGACGCTGCCGCCTGCCGGGTAACGGTCACGCCGCAGGGGGTGCTGGCACCCTTTCTGACTCGCGCAGGGGATCTGCCGGGCTGGTACGCCCTTGAGCTGATGGCCCAGACCGTTGGCATCTGGTCAGGCTGGCATCGTCAGCAGAAGGGCCAGGAGAGCATTTCGCTCGGCATGGTGCTGGGCGCGCGCGAGCTGGTGTGCGCCGCCGGGCACTTTGCGGCCAACAGCGAATTAACCATCACGGCCACGCTGTTGATGCAGGATGAACGCTTTAGCAGCTTCGAGTGCGCCATCCTCACCGGGGAGGCCACGCTGGCAACCGGGCGGGTGAACACCTTCCAGCCCAGCCAGCAAGAATTAGCATCACTTTTCAAACAGGGGGTAAGTTAATGAGTCGTTCCGTACTGGTCACCGGTGCCAGCAAAGGCATTGGCCGGGCTATCGCCCTCAAGCTTGCCGCCGACGGGTTTATCCTCGGGGTTCACTACCACCGCGACGTCGCAGGCGCACAGGACACGCTGAACGCCATTGAACAGGCGGGGGGCAACGGGCGTCTGCTCTCGTTTGACGTGGGCAACCGCGCCCAGTGCCGGGAGGTGCTGGAGCAGGATATGGCGGCCAACGGCCCCTGGTATGGCGTGGTCAGCAACGCCGGGATCGTCCGGGATGGAGCCTTCCCGGCGCTCAGCGATGAGGACTGGGACAGCGTGATCCACACCAACCTCGACAGCTTTTACAACGTCATTCACCCCTGCATCATGCCCATGATTGGCACCCGCAAGGGCGGACGCATTATTACCCTGTCGTCGGTGTCGGGAATCATGGGCAACCGCGGTCAGGTGAACTACAGCGCGGCAAAGGCGGGCATTATCGGGGCCACCAAAGCCCTGGCGATTGAGCTGGCGAAGCGCAAAATCACCGTTAACTGCATTGCGCCAGGGCTGATTGATACCGGGATGCTCGAAATAGAAGAGGCCGCGCTGGATCAAGCCATGGCGATGATCCCCATGCAGCGTATGGGTCACGCGGATGAAGTCGCCGGGCTGGCCAGCTATCTGATGTCGGATATTGCAGGTTACGTGACGCGTCAGGTCATTTCCATTAATGGAGGAATGCTATGACGCGTCGGGTGGTAATTACCGGGATGGGCGGTGTCACCGCCTTTGGTGAAGACTGGCAGTCAATTTCTGCCCGCCTGCTGGACTATAAAAACGCGGTGCGCAAGATGCCGGAGTGGACGATATATGAGGGTCTTCATACCCTACTGGCCGCGCCGATTGATAATTTTACCCTGCCGGATCACTACACCCGCAAGCGCATCCGCGCCATGGGCCGCGTCTCTTTGCTGTCGACCCGCGCCACCGAACTGGCGCTGGAGCAGGCGGGGCTGATTGACGATCCGATCCTGACCCAGGGCGAAACCGGCATTGCCTACGGCTCGTCGACCGGCAGCACCGGGCCGGTCAGCGAGTTCGCCACCATGCTCACCGAGAAGCACACCAACAACATCACCGGCACCACCTACGTGCAGATGATGCCGCACACCACGGCGGTCAACACCGGTCTGTTCTTCGGCCTGCGCGGGCGGGTGATCCCTACCTCCAGCGCCTGCACCTCCGGCAGCCAGGCGATTGGCTATGCGTGGGAAGCCATTCGACACGGCTATCAGACGGTCATGGTGGCAGGCGGCGCAGAAGAGCTTTGTCCCTCGGAAGCAGCGGTATTTGATACGCTTTTCGCCACCAGCCAGCGTAACGATGCCCCGGAAGCCACCCCGGCCCCGTTCGATATCCAGCGCGACGGGCTGGTGATTGGCGAAGGGGCGGGAACCCTGATTCTGGAGGATCTGGAGCATGCGAAGGCGCGTGGCGCGACCATCTACGGGGAGATTGTCGGCTTCGCCACCAACTGCGACGCGGCGCATATCACCCAGCCGCAGCGGGAGACGATGCAGATCTGCATGGAGAAGTCGTTAAGTAGTGCCGGACTCAGTCCGCAGGAGATCGGCTACATTTCGGCGCACGGC
Organism: Leclercia sp. AS011; assembly: GCF_037152535.1. Lineage (NCBI taxonomy): Bacteria > Pseudomonadati > Pseudomonadota > Gammaproteobacteria > Enterobacterales > Enterobacteriaceae > Leclercia > Leclercia sp. AS011. Next base: position 60,754 of record NZ_JBBCMA010000007.1, on the reverse strand, counting down.
ACCGCCACCGACCGGGGTGATATTGCCGAAAGTCAGGCCACCGCCGCGGTATTCGGCGACCGCGTACCGTTCTCCTCGCTGAAGAGCTATTTCGGCCATACGTTAGGGGCCTGCGGTGCGCTGGAGGCCTTGATGAGCCTGGAGATGATGCGTGAAGGCTGGTTCGTACCGACGCTCAATTTAAGACAACCGGATGAGCAATGCGGTGCGTTAGATTATATTATGGGAAAAGTCCGTCACATTGACTGCGAATATCTGCAAAGCAACAACTTCGCGTTCGGCGGCATTAACACTTCCATTATCATTAAACGCTGGGCGTGACTATGTACCAGTTCCTGCTGGGAAAAATTTCTACCCTCAGCGCTGACCCTCTGGCGTCAGCGCTGGCCGAACAGGCGCCCCAGGGGGCGCGTCGCATCCCCTGGCTGGCCGGGCGGACGCTGCTCGCCCGGGCGCTGGCGCCCTCTCCGGTGCCGGAAATCATCTTCGGTGAACAGGGGAAACCCGCCTTCGTCGATGCTCATCCGTACTGGTTTAACCTGAGCCACAGCGGGGATGATATTGCCCTGCTGTTAAGCGATGAGGGCGAAGTGGGCTGCGACATCGAAGTGATCCGCCCGCGGGATAACTGGCAGGCGCTGGCTAACGCCGTCTTTAGCGTCAGGGAACACGCCGAGCTGGAGCGGGAAGCGCCCGAGGCAAAACTGGCGGCCTTCTGGCGCATCTGGACGCGTAAAGAGGCGATCGTCAAACAGCGGGGCGGCAGCGCCTGGCAGATTGTCAGCATCGACAGCACCTTTACCTCGTCCCTGAGCGTCAGCCACTTCCAGCACGGCGAGCTCAGCCTCGCCGTCTGTACGCCAACGCCCTTCCCCCTCCATGACGGTGCGCTTCAGGTTCTGTAACCGCTTATTTTAAATTATTCGGAAAGTCTGCCGGCAGCTCGCTGGCAGCACAGTCAATAACAGCATCGTTATTAGCACCGCAGTCGCGCACAAAGGTAATGGTGGCGAACTCATCAATGACCTCGGTTGGGTAGGCCGGGCCCGCCTCGCGATAAGAGACCATCAGCGGAATATGATCGTTCTGGAAGCAGACGGTTTTTTCCGGGTTATTCATCACCCAGCGCGGGAAGAAGATAGTGCCGTGGAACAGCTTGTCGCCAAGGTTCACAATCAGGCTCACATCGGTACCGGTCGGTTCAGTCCACGAAATTTTATAAATACTTTCGCCTACGCGAACGATATAAGCCTGCTGATCTTTGACCCAACGGTTTGCCACGATCCCGCTGTGAATACGGTAGTCGAGGGTCTGTTCGTTTTTGACGTAAATCTCGTAGTTCCAGCCGTTATCATAGGTGTAAACCAGATGTTTGCCGACGAAACCGCTCAAATCATGTTTATCAAAATGGCTCATACTGTGTCTCCTCTGTTTCAATGAGGCCATCTTACGCCTGCAAAAATTGGATGAATAACGCTATGATTTAATCAAATTCATTCAAAAATTAGATGAGTTATGCACAAAACTACCCTTGAGCAGTGGGCGCTGCTTGAACGCGTCGTTAAGCTGGGCAGCTTTGCCCGCGCCGCAGAGGAGACGCACCGCAGCCAGTCTTCCGTCAGTTATAACCTGGCGTTGTTGCAGGAGCGGCTGGGCGTGGCGCTCCTGGTTCAGGCGGGGCGTAAGGCGGTGCTGACCCCGGAAGGTGAGCTGCTGTTAAATCAGGTCAAACCGCTGCTAAACGCCTTTACCTTGCTGGAGACGCGCGCCACGACGTTACGCAACGGGATGCGTACCCGACTGGACCTGGTGGTGGACAGCATTTTCCCTCGCCGTCATCTGTTTGCCATTCTGCGCCAGTTTCAACAGCGCTATCCGCAAACCCAGGTGCATCTGACCGAAATACTGGAGAATGCCGGTGAAGCACCGCTCCAGAGCGAAGCCGACGTGATGGTGCTTACCCGCCGCCAGGATGTGACCGGGCGCGGCGAGTGGCTGATGAATATCGATTTTGTCGCGGTGGCGCACCGGGATCATCCGCTGTTTGAACAGGACGCACCGCTCACCGATGAAATGCTCCGCCCCTGGCCACTGATCCAGATCGCCGGGCAGAACTACGCCGCGATCCCCGGTGGCGAAGCCTGGACCTTCTCCACCATCGATGCAGCGATCGATGCGGTGATGTATCAGGTGGGGTATGGCTGGCTGCCGGAAGAGCGAATTCAGCCACAGCTGGAAAGCGGTGTGCTGAAAACGTTGCCCCTCAACCACGGCATGCGCCGTGCTACGCCGCTGCATCTGATTGTGAAACGCACGCTCGCCCCCCTCGATGAACAGGTTGAAACCTTGCTGCACCTCTTCAGCCAGCCGTCGTCAAGGTGAACTGCTACGCTTAACGGTCTGAACTTCAAATATGACAAGGAGCAGAGCGTGAAAATCGATCTTACGGGAAAAGTGGCGCTAGTGACCGCCTCCACCGGCGGCATTGGCTTTGCCATCGCCAGAGGGCTGGCCGCAAGCGGTGCAGAGGTGATTGTTAACGGACGCAGCACCGACTCGGTCAACCGGGGGATCCAGCAGCTACAGCAGGAGATACCCGGGGTGCAGGTGCGGGCGGCAATCGCTGACCTCAGCACCGCTGACGGCGTGGAGACCCTGCTGAAGGTCGCCTCGGACGTCGATATCCTCGTGAATAACGCCGGGATTTACGGGCCGCAGGATTTTTACGCCACTGACGACGAGACCTGGAATAACTACTGGCAAACCAACGTGATGTCCGGCGTGCGCCTGTCGCGTGCCCTGCTGCCCGGCATGGTGCAAAAAGGCTGGGGTCGGGTGGTGTTTATCTCCTCGGAGTCGGCCTGCAATATTCCAGCGGACATGATCCACTACGGGGTGACGAAAACGGCCCAGCTGTCGCTGGCGCGCGGGCTGGCAAAATTTGTCGCCGGGAGCGGCGTCACCGTCAACAGCGTCCTGCCAGGCCCGACCATGTCGGACGGCTTTGCCGAAATGATGAAAGACGAAATAGAGAAGACCGGCAAATCGCTGGAGACGCTGGCGAAAGAGTTTGTCATGGCTCACCGCCCAAGCTCGGTGATCCAGCGGGCCGCCACGGTAGACGAGGTGGCGAACATGGTGGTCTACGTCTGCTCGCAGCAGGCATCCGCCACCTCCGGCGCGGCGCTGCGCGTCGATGGCGGCGTGGTGGACGATATTATCTAGCCATGCCGGTGCCGCCCACCTGCCCGCGGGTGGCATCTGACGCTAAAGCAGGTAAACTGATGGGCAGAATATGTATTTCAGCTAAGAAGTAGTTATGACCAATATGATTGCCGATGAGGCAGTGGCAAAATCCAGCGTTCTTTCGGTGTTTGACTTCGACGGCACGCTGACGCATCACGACAGCTTTATCCCTTTCTTACGCTTTGCGTTCGGCAAGCGCTATTTCGCCGGTCGTCTGGTGCGGATGGCCTTGCCTACCCTGCACTGCGTGCGCCGCAAGCTGACCCGTGACGAGCTGAAAGAGGTGCTGATCAGGACCTTCCTGACCGGCGTGGACGAGCACTGGCTGCGTCAGCAGGCGGAGCTGTTCTGCGAGAAATACTGGGACAAACTGATGCGCCCCCAGGGCGTGCTGGCGGTCGCAGCGGAAGTGAACTCCGGTGCGGAAGTGACGATCTGTTCCGCCTCCCCGGCGCTGGTGTTGCAGCCCTGGGCCGACAAGCTCGGCATTAAGCTTATCGGCACCCAGCTGGAAGTGAAGGACGGCAAGCTGACCGGACGCATCACCGGCCATAACTGTCGCTGTGCGCAGAAGGTAGCCCGGCTGGAGCATGTCTACGGCAGCCTGACCAACTACCATGTGCGCGCCTGGGGCGATACCCGCGGCGACCACGAGCTGCTGGCCGCAGCCCAGGATCCGCACTGGCGACATTTCCACCCGCCGCGCGCACGCCGGAATTCACCCATTAAATAAAAGCAAAAAGGCAACGTACGTTGCCTTTTTTAATGTTTGCGCCCTCTCCCGGTGGGAGAGGGTCGGGGTGAGGGCATCAGGCTTCCCGTTTCCCCGGGAACAACAGGCTCGCCACAATCCCCGCCGCCAGTACGCCCAGCACCACAAACAGACTCGCCGCGGCACCGATGCCGTAGCCGTGATGCCAGAAATGATCCGTGGCGTTCAGACCGAGCTTGAAGGCCACGAAGAACAGCAGCGCGATCACCGCTTTCTCCAGATGCACCAGATACTGCTTCAGCGCCTCCAGCACGAAGTAGAGGGTACGCAGACCGAGGATCGCAAACATCATCGCGCTGTAGATAATCAGCGGCTCGCGGCTGACGGCGATGATCGCCGGTACCGAGTCAAAAGCGAACATCACATCGGACAGCTCCACCACCGCCACGCAGAGCAGCAGCGGCGTGGCGTAGCGCTTCGCCTTCTTCACGCGGCCAACCATCACATCCTGGTTCTCCGGTTTTTCCAGCTCGGCGTCCACCTCTTTCTGGCTCAGCAGGAAGGCGTTGCCGGTAATTTTTGGCCAGATTGGATAGAAGCGTTTAACCGCGCGGTAGGCCAGGTGCTGAGAGTAGTCTTCGATCTCGTCCTGCTCTTCGCCACGCTTGAGCATCATCACCGCCGTCCAGGCCACAATCAGGGCAAAGACCACCTCAACGTACGGCCCGAGGCTCAGCAGGCTAGTGCCGATGGCGACGAAAATACCGCGGAAGACGATAGCGCCAATCACCCCCCAGTAGAGCACCCGGTGACGATACTGATCCGGCACGCCAAACCAGGCGAAGATCGCCATCATCACGAACAGGTTATCAACGGAGAGCACCTCTTCCAGCGCGTAACCGGTGAGGAACAAACTCGCCACTTCGGCACCGTGATGAACGTACAGGAACCCGGCAAACGCCATCGCGGTCATTACCCAGAAGATCGACCACAGCGCAGCACTTTTCAGTGAAATGGGTTTGTCATGGCGATGCATGAAGAGGTCGATGAACATCGCCCCGACGGCCATAACCACAAATACAACAACGGTTTCCGTTGGGAAACCGAGATGAGCAGATGACATACACAACCCTTTTTGAAGACAAAATACAAACCATGCAGACTGGCGAAGCCAGTAAAGAAAAAAGGGGGGACCGTTAACGACTTTCTCCCCTTAAAAGTAAACCGGCGTATTTTACCTTACATTAACTTGGTTCTGCGTTTTTATTCACCCTGCCGTGTGGATCGATAATAAAGTTTGTAGTTTAGTGGACTTATCGGTAAAAAAGTTTGTAGTTATATTAAGTACACACCTATGAGACAAAACAGTGGGTTGTCAGATCTCTTCCCCGAATCAGAATGCGTTTATCGAACGGTTTAATATGACTTACCTGACAAAAATCCTGGTTTTTTATCTGTTCAGAACAATGATTTAATCAAGATAGTCACAGAGCGCTACCTTACGGCATACAACAGCGAGCGGCCTCATAAGTCCCAGAATAATCTGACACCGAAGAGTATCGGTTGATGACTGAAATCCTGAAACCTCAAAAAGTGCATAGAGATAAAACTAGAAGGCTAACAAGATTGCCCGCCTATAAGGGGTCCATTAGGAAAACGCAAAATACCCTACGTTAGCCTGTTTTTAAGCAGGCATGACTGGCCGTTTTGAACTAAAAGCGGATACTACGACTCCTTTACATTCTGCAGTGGGGAGGATTTCGGGTCTTTAGCACCGAAACGCAGCTTGCGTAGATAATGGCTGATTCCACGATACGATGGTTTCACAGCGCTACCTACTCCAGGCGAAGTCGGTCTCTGCAGGCCACTGTAAAATGCCACGCAGAGACCCGGGATATTATTCCTTTCTATAATGGATTGAGCCAAAGCATGCCGTATTTCTGCTCTCGGGCTTCAAATGCGTGGCGCCCCCCTTCAAGCACATCGCAAATTGCTCTGCGCATGCTGTTTGGTGCGTCATGATCGCCGTACTCCAGTGCCCCGGCCCGGTATGTAATCACCTCTTCATCGTTTGAGGCAATGATCACCTGTTCCGCATCACAGTTCACCACCAGGTTAGCATTATGAGTCACTATGATGACCTGACGGTACTGTTTGATTTTCCGGAATAGCGGCACCAGATTGTGCATGATGAAATCGTTATCCAGATCATCCTCCGGCTGGTCAAAGACAAAAGGTGAGCCAAACGCATCCGTAGCCAGTTTGAGGCAGACGTAAAAGGTTCCGCGCTGACCGGCAGACAGTTTCTCGACGGTTTTTCCCTTGTATTCAAACTCCGCCCTGACGCTCAAGTATTGCTGGATATATTCCGGACTAAAGAGGAAGTTCAGGAGGGCATATGGTCCCTGACTGTTAAAATACTCACTGCGCCACAGAAATTCTTCAATTGAAAGTCTCCTGTCAGGGCATTCCGGCAGTGCCATTACGGGAGCGTTGGAGAGCAGTGCATGTAAATCAGCAATGGTATGCACCCGGAACACATCGCGTAGCCGTTCAACAGACGTCTGTTCAGCAGAAGCCCTGAACCGGCCGCGGTTCATATGATCAAGCATACCGTTGTAAAACACCGCTAAATCAAAATGAGGCCGGCCATAAATACGAATGTCCGTCAGAATATCCCCGATTAATACCTGTTGATCGTCAGTCAGGTGTGGTCTGGTAGCCAGAGAGGCATAGGCAGTATCGATAACCGCTTGTCTTGTCAGCAGTGTGTCAATAAACGCGGTAGCAAGTTCGCCTCGCTGGAGTAACTCCTGCTGATACTGTTTCTCCCGGGTGTCGATAGTACCCAAGTGTATCTCAGCCCGATCCGCCTGCTGCTGATATTCCTGCACCTTCTCCAGCAATCCCGGGATATCCTGACCCAGCCCCTGCTCCTGAAACGACGCAATAATACGGCTATTATCCTCGGCAAGCCGTGCAGTCTGCTCGTCAATACTGGCCAGCTTTGTCACGACAGCGGCGGCCAGCAATGAGAAATCAGGGTACGGGATAATCGTGCCGTCATCGACGGCAGCATTGACGGCGTCGATCTTTGTAATCAGATCCCGGGCGGCGGCATCAATCACTGTTTGCAGCCCGGTGGCGTGTTTTCTGGCCTGCGTCAGGGTGGCCTGCTGGCCGCTGTTGTCACGAAACTGCGCGATCAGCTCTCTGTTACGGGTGCTGGTCAGGACATCAATTTTTTCCCGAGACGTTCTCGCCAGTGCTTCCTGAAATGCCCGTGTATTGATTGGCTCATCACGCTCATTTTTAAAGGTAAGAAACTCACGCCATGCACGCCAGGCGCTGAGGTTTTCGTTCAACTGAATGCCCGTGCTGCCAGCCTCATGGTGAGGAGACAATCGCAGCATTTTTTTTATCTCGTCACTGATAAGACCGGGCTCTTGGCAGAGTTTTTTGATCTCACCCTGCGATACATGGAGGTATTCGTATCCTTCCGAATGTGCATCAAAGCGCACTTTTTCCCCGTTAGCCTTGTCCAGTTCAACGCAGAGATTCTGAACATTCACGGCACGTTGCTCACTTCCCCTGGCTGCGGCTCCGGCAAACCGGGAGCGAAGCGCATCCAGGAGCAGGCTTTTTCCGGTTCCACGGCCTCCGATAATGGCGACCATGTCCTGGCTCAGGGGGATTGCCAGTTGCCTGAAACGGATCTCCTGCCCATCAAAAATCGTCCCTTCCACCTCGATCTTACTGAAGTGGGCCTTGGGTGTGCGGGTGGCCAACCAGTCATCACCAATCATTAGCCGCGACTCGGGTTCAAGCAGGGCCTGCCGGAGGCCCTCAAAGGTCGGCATCGCCTTTACCCACGTATAACGCCCGCCAATCTGTGCCACGCTGTGCGCGTCCGAACACAGAAAGACGGGTTTGATTGTGGCACCGGTATAACGGTCGGTTCGCAGGTAAAATGCGCGATCGGCGGCACCACCGAAAATTATCTGTCCCTGGCGGTCAATCTCAGTCGCGGCGGCTGCGGACCGTCCGGTGGAGCCCGGACGATATCCGCCGTAGCCGTTGGGACACACGGCAATCAGAAAATCCTGGAATGGACGCAGCGTGGAGTTAAGATGAGAAGTCAGCTCTGACAGTGCAACCGTGATGGTATCGACACCATGCCCACTGTCGCCAACGCTTTTCTCACAGCAGTAGACATTCTTCCCCCCTCCATCCGTCAGCCTGATCGGCAGGTGGGAAAGGGCTTCATTGATGCGCTCGGTTGAGAGCTTTTCTGAAAAAAGAATATGGATGTTAATGAACTGGTCATCCCGGTTTTGCTGATCGAGACGAAATTCCACGTTGGCAAGTACCGTTATCGCCAGACCCTGCTTTGCAATCTCCTCCCGGATGATTTCCAGTTCGTTCTGTCGGAAATAAAAGTAGTTCGTCACGGCGATGAGGGACAGATGATGCGCCCCCAGCGTGCGAACATAATTCTCAATATCGTCCGGATTATAGCTGTTAGCCAGCCACGTCAGGGGGCTGTGGATGTGCAAATCCCATTTATTCCATTGTGAGCCTATCACCGGCGGATCCTTCTAACAGAAAGTGTATCCGCCATCTTAATAGGGTTAAAACATCCCAGCTACGGGATTAACGTACTCACGTGAAGCAGATTTGATCCGGCACACTTTTTTCGTTTCCTGAGGGCAGAAAAATGAAGTGACACGCTCCCCGTTGAACAATACATATGGTTGTTAATCACTTTCGCTTTTGGCATGGAGCGGACGGTGCGAGACGCTTAGGAGCTGCTTAGAGCGAAAAGCGGATACTGATGCGCTGGAAAGGACTTTGAGACCAAAACTTATTTGTTCAATTATATAATAAGGTCCAATTGATAATAGAAACACTAAAAATTATAAGAAAATTAGAATAGATTAAAGCCTAATTTTATTCTTTGCTCACACAGATTAGTAAAGAACCGAAAGGTTACACCTGAATCCATAGGTATTTTATTTATGATCGCATCATAAACACAATAATTGCGACTGTTTTGAATGTAGCATTTCGAGCAATTAGCACTTGCACTTTTAGCGGTCGTAACAGTCAAAGACTTTCTTTGATTGAACCCCAGTGAAAACTCCTTAAGTTTAAATGCATGCTTATGAAATGAAAGCCAAGCTTTATAATCAAATAGTTTCAGTTCGTTCAGTGCGGCATAAATTATTTCTTCATTGACATTTTTCATTATAGGGTTATTGATACCACGCATTTTAGGTGCAAATGAACTATAGAAAAGATCAGAATATATACGTAACTTAGAGCGAAGATGCTTAGCATTCGACATATAGTACTCTCGCACAAAAAAAGAAGTCGCGTCAAGGGTGCATGGCATCAGGAACTTCAAGAAAACAGGTTCAACAAAGGTATTTTCTGAAGAATCTTCATTTTTGTATGAATAGAAATTCATATTGCAATTTTTTGTTTTCAAATCTCCCCACTCAGTTGAATTAATTATATTATTAACAGTTTCCTTCATATTCGAGCCTGTAATATTTAGTAATGGCACACGATGAATAGCACAATTGCTATTTTTTTCCACTCACTTCTAAAATATACATGTCCATATTTCAACATCATTTCCATGTGACAAACCTGACAAAATAGAACCTCGCTCGAACCTTTATAATTTGTAGTTTTATGTGAGCCTCCATATACGCGACGTAATAACGCTATTATTTCTAACGGGGTCCCTCTGCTATTACATCGGACATTAAAATACCCTTCCCGCTGCAAAGATTTAAACAGCATCATGTCGGGGAGCATCTGTAAATAGGGTACTAACTGAACAGGAGCTTGAGGAAGAGAATGCCAAAGCCCATTATTCCCGATAACACTTTGAAAGGAGTTGATACCATAAACATGTAGGCACCTAAACAAGTAACTATTAATAGATTCATCATCATATATTTTCATTCTATTTAACTCCTTAATTTTGCGCCCTTGGCAGGCATTGCAGGTGGCAAAATTGACTCTAACAATGATCTCTCATGATGATAAAGCCAGAAAAATTGAGCGTTATAAATTTTCCTGATCTCATTTCTCGTGATATCAGGATTTATTTTTCTGCAATGCACAATCTTAAATTTATTTCGCCGTAAGGATGACTGGTAGTGACATAATTTCCTACGGGCAACAAGTCCCTTGCAGGAAGAGATTACTGACTCAACACTACCTACACCGATTTGACATCTTTCAGCGATAGCCTTACGGTGAAAACCTAAATAGCCTAAAGACTCAATGTTATGTCTTAATTCCTCAGTTAGCTTTTTAGGATAACATTTTAGTTTTATTCCTTGCAGAGCAGCGATGCGTTTGATGAAACAACGGCTCTTTCCTAAAATTACACTCATCTGATTCATGGAAATATCCTTAGACAGAACTGGAATGATGTCAATTGAAGGCTGAAAGACAGGTTCTTTAATATCGTGTACTTCATACTGATCATTGAATGAGTACTGAATACAATTCATGATGTTCTCAATTGACCTGAACAACCAAAATGCAAATATCAAATGTCTTCCGGGATGAACACTAAATTCCATATTCAGAAGGTGGTACAGATAGCCATAGTCATTTTCATCAGAAGGAAGAAATTGATTACTCGGCAGAGATGAATCACTAATATCATTAAAGAATGCACTCATCAGTTTATGATGTCTTACTCTCCCCTGTTGTGTTACAAAACCATCCTGACGTAGTTTGTTCCTGTATTGAATGACTGCTGAAATGTTTATTTGGCTATTACTTAATTTTTGTAAGATGGCATTTGTAAACTGTGCGAACTGGAAACTGTCCTCATCTCCCAGTGTACAGGGCCTCACAGGACTTGGTAAAAAACCTGAAATTAACCTTTGACGTTGATTGAGTGAATCGACATTGAGAGAAACCTGATGGCTCGCACAAACGCTTATTCCGGGAATCTGATGCATTCTGTGCCAGTACGATACTCCATATGCAGCGATGTCTTTTTCAGCACATTGTGGGCAGCTTTTGAGTATTAGTGAACTTTCCGTACCAAAAGATGGAAACTGGCATTCCCGAAGAGCTTTACTACTGTTATCAGAAAATAACGCATTCTTAATTTCACTTGCATGACGTGGAAGATAATACATATATAGTGGTGCAAGTGTCTGATGCATTAATAAACAATTAGCCTCATCAATATTCTGAGAAGCTAATTTACATAAAGATGCGGTCAACGTAGGATGTATACATCTTTTTTTAGAACCCATCAGGTTGTATATTTCTGAAAGTCCGCTCCATCCAGCAATCGTCACAAATCTTATCAGTCGACTGATAAGCAGTTCGTCTGGAAAGGCACGAGGAAGCCAGAGCATCCTAAACCTCACTATCTGGACTTATTAATGTGTCGCATACAATGCCTTTTAAGAACAATTCATCCATTGAAACCGTCTGATGCACATATCGTTGAAATATGTCTTGATCTTTTATAAGCTCCGCTATGGTATGCGCATTTAATTTTTCATAAATGCTTACTGAGAACTCATGATGATGGGGCCGACTTAAGTCGCCGGGGATTAATAAAAATTTACTGTTATCTTTAAGAAGCGTATCCTGTTCGATATTGCTGTCGCCATCTGGTTGTTTATGTTGACGTTTCAATATTCCAAGAGACCGTTTTAAACGTATTTCATCCACAGCCTGTTTGGATGCTCTAATTGATGTGGATGCACTATAATCAAGTACTTCAGGGGTTATTTCCTCATTTGCCTGTCCAATAAGGAGTCGTTGACACTCACGGAAAATCCTGACAGCGAGTTCGATGTTGCCCACGCTCAGCTCAAAAAGTTTATCACTTAATTCAGGTGTCAGGGGGGTATAAACTCGCGTCCATTGTAAAAGCCATAACTCTTCGATAAAAAGCATCCATTCATCATCATTTTCCAGCAATGTAATTTCGAAATACCCGTTGCTCTCTGCCCGTCGTGCAGTTTTGAGAGTTTTAGCAAGTAACTCATTGAATGGTGGATTAGCACAAAACAATACAGGTATACCAAGATTATTGACCAGGCTATGAATGAAACTTAAGAGTCTGTCTGCACCTCCTGTTTTTGCAAGATTGAGATTCTGCATTTCGTCTATAACCAGAATCCCAAGAAAACAAGATTTAATCCTCGCTTCTATTTGCTCAAGCAACAATGGAATTGTCGCAGCCCGTTTGACAGGGACACTACCTAGTTTATTATCCAGCTCAGTTAATATACTATAACAAAGAGCCTTAATACTTGAGTCCGCAGGACAGTCAACTTTCAACCACACAACTTGCCTGATGAAGATGTCTTCACGATTATAGCTTTTATGTTCAATAACGTCGGGATAACAATTGAGGATCTGTTCCAGCATGCATGTTTTACCAACTCCACTCTCTCCAATAACAGTAATCCCACATCCCTTAGGACTAAAAAAACCTGTAACTGGAGAAATCTCGGGACGATTGTCTACCATATAATGGATATAATTAGCTGTTGTTGGCGAAAGTGGATTTTTTGTCGAGTATCCTTCCTTTATTGCTGTTTCAATTGCTCTGAAACAATTAATGTAGACAGGAAGAGGCTGCCTGAGATCTTTTAACCTTGCTAAATACTCCGTGCGGAATATTGGTTCAAGTTTCCTTTCCTGGGGTGTTGCATTCGGATAGCTACTCAGTTGGATGCCGAGATCAGCATCTGAAACTTTTTTTGGCAATGACTCAATTAGCGGATTCCCCTGATGCTCAGGGAGAATAGCTAAGTGATAGCTAGCTGTTACAACTCTCATTTAACCCCCATCATGTTATTTATACAAATCTATACCATGCATAATTGATAAATCTCATAAAGAGCAAAGCATTAACATGATACTACCCTGCTTTATCCTCATTACTTTTAGTTCTAATCCTTTTGAGTTGTGAAATTTGATTACTTTTTATTTTTTTGTATTGATTTGATAAGACATCATCTACATAATCTATCTCTGAAATGAATTCATCTTCATTGAATCTTGAAGATTTGATAGCATCCTGGCGATGCTGACTGATTTTTTTCAGTCTCTGACTTTTAGATTTAGTAGTTTTAGCTTCTTTTTGATTTTTTTCTGCCTTATGAATTATCTCTTGCTGCACGTCATATCTTTTAACAGATTGCATAGTTATATCAGGAAGTGATGTTCTTCTTTTATTCCAATCCATCACACATTCAATATCTGCATTGTGTTTTTTACCAAATAGTGCTGACATACGCATCAGGTCACAACGCACAAAACTACCACCATCAAACATTTTCACATAGATGAAATCTGAGTTATCTTGATCCACTCGGGCCTCCAGTTTCCAGCGCCCAGAATTTCTGGCGATAATTTTCAGATCTGAAAATTCTGGCGAATCCCACTGATAGAACATCTCTTTATTCAACCTGATCCCTCTATCAGTCATAGACACTGTAATCGGTGGAAGCAACTGTGACCGGATTTCCGATTCACTTGCACAACGTAAAGCATGTCTATGATTATTTAAGTGGATGTTCCAATAGTTTTGCGGTGTGAGTGGTAAATCCGTTGCAACCATCAAACTTGACTGTTTTAAAAGTGTATTTTTAGTGGAATGATTGTGCTCCAGAATTTGTTCAATTAATAAAACTGTTACTTCTTGTAGGGTAAAGCAAGCATCCAGTCTGGGATCTTTTTCACCCCTAACATATGTTTTACCATTAGTTGTCCCAGACAACTGATGAACTAAATTATCGTTCAAAATTTTAAAATGACGTTCAACTATTCCTTTCATGTCAGCACGCCCTGAAGGTGCAATAAGCAAAGTGCCGATGACAGGAACAACGAGAATTTCTGGCTGCTCACAGACAAATTCGCCTCTGTCGCAAAGTAACTTTTGTGGTAAATGATGACATGGCCATTCTGCATCATCTATCTGAAGACCAAATTGAGAGCAATATCTTTTTTTATTTGTGAATGCATTAACCAGTGCTTGTCGGCCTGCACGCCAGGAAGCATACTCCATTGAAACATGTAGCCCGACAACCATCCGACTTTCTTTATCAATAACAAGGTAAACCGTCGGTCGCCCCAGTATCCATTCCCGATTAAAGGAAGAAACTATATGAACATCAAGTACTGTTGCATCCAGTTCAAAGCAGCTTCCGGGAACTTCAGTATGGTCAGTCGCGCTCCCAATAAGAGCTCTTTTATTTAACGCGAAATTTTTGGATGAGGATTGATATTGTACAAGTTCGCTCTCGGGAATAAGCTTTTTAATCCAGTAACGAAATGAGTCATATGAAGGAAGTACGGGCTGGATATTTTCCTTCTCAGCCTGATAAATCTCATTACGATAATAATGCTTAGACATATCATCATAAATGGAATGAAGACTTTTTTTCTTACCCTTAGTGCTGAATTCCCTGATACTTTTGATGAATATCTTTTTATCTTCCTCCGATACATTTCTGTATACAGATTTAGCATCCATAAATGGTGAGATTTTACCCGGTGAACCACGTTTCACATCTCCAGCGATGCGATTTACCCCCTTCCCTCCACTGTTATACCAGGCAGGAAGCAATGCATTTTTAATCTGACCATACATCCAGTATTTATTCAGAAAGCGATATATTTTATTACTATAAGTGTTATGGGATTTGGCATGTTCTGTCAAAATTCCACTTCTTTGGTTGCTGATTAACTCAAGCAAAAATAGAGGTTCTTCAATTAATCCTTGTATTAAAAGAAAGTTATTATCACGTTTCACCCGATGTTTTAATGGTATTTTGCTTTCATGTTTGTCAGGCCTGCAGGAATATCAAAATTTGAAAGTTTACTTTTGTGGGCTAAAATTGATTCGTGAAAGTCGGAAATAAAAATGGATTTTGGCATTCTAATTTTTTGTATGTCTTCTGTAATTTCATATATCACGCAAATGTTTACTTCGTAGTAAAGTGCAAGAATTCGGCAACGGCTATCCTTAGTACCATCAATGCCAGTAATATCCCATATGCTATTGATTTCCAGATTCATTATGTCACCCTACTAAATCAGTATTAATCTTTATGATCCAGGCAACACCGGAATCAACAACAGGCGCATCAAGATCAATAATGATTTTTTTTGTAGCAATCAAATATCTGAATAGTGAAAGTGCATTATCAGCACTCATCCCAATATTAGTCATAAAATCCTGACAAATCTTTGAAACCATAACGGTACCAACAGGAATGAGTGCCAGAGCTAAATCAACTTCGCCTTTATAAGGAATATATCCCTGACGAAGAGGTGCTGTTGCCCATTCAATATTACCTGACTGAATTTTTGTTTGTTCACTGACAACAAAAACCTTAAATGGTACCCCAAGCAATTCCCACCACACCCTTTCAAGATCTAGTTTCTCAGCCACTCTTTCTTCAGATAGCTGTTTCTCTGGCTTAACGCTTATCGCTTCATACCATAACTGCCCACCCTGCTGACAGGTAAGCAACAAATCAGTTGTCATTATTGAAGGGGTTTTAGTTGTAGGGATCCGAGGATGCTGAATACCTATAGTTTCAGCAATTTTCATACTGAGACTCAATGGTAGAAGCGGAAACTGCTCGCGTATGTCTACAACCCGATCAAGAAACTCGGCCTGATAAAAACAAGCGCTCTCCGTTTGAGACAATAAATGATGTGCGCGATTGCTTTTTAGTCCCTGGATCTTAGAACTCGTACCTTTGGAAGGTACATCCTGAACCCTGAGCCAGGGTTTATACCCGGCACCATTCCCAAGCCCATAATGTTTTTTGAGGGCTCTTTGATAGTCCTGTATCGTCAGTAAACTACGTCCTCTAGACATACACGTACCTTTGCATGCAATTCAAAGGGGATACGTGTCAGTATAAATAACACCACAGAAACTAATGTTATTGAGCGCACATTCACGACAAATGCAAAAGAAACCCCCGTCCCGAAAACACGCATATCTCATTGATATTTATTAATTAAATATTCATTTTTGTATGAGATTTAGCTGGCAACTTGGCTTCCAAATAGTTTGGCCGCACGTATTGCCAGTGCCAGCTCTTCAGGTTTTGCTCCGTCCTGCATAATTTTAATCGGGGTTTTAGATGTTCCTCCATCGAGTTGTATCGGTGCTTTCAGCACCCCAAGACGTAGCATAGGATGAGTGTCTGCATCAAACGCATCCATGATTTCTCTTAAACCCGTTACCAGTCCTTTATCGGTGAACTGAAACGCAGGGAAGATAAAATCACCGTTTTGCTTAAACGCAATGAGCTGATTCTTTTTCACCCGCACATTCACAGCCTGGCGGGTTATACCCAGCGTATCGGCTACGAAGTTCACTTTCACGACGCCGCCGAGCTCTTGCAGACTGCTGTAAAACGCCTCCAGATTTTCACGGCGGCGGCGCACTTTTCGCGCCTCGTGGTCTGACGAACGGGTTTTTTGTTCCATCTGAATGGAACAGAGCAGTTGCAACAAAGATCCATCATCCAGCGTTAACGCCTCAAGTACCTTGTTTTTATCTTCAAACTCAGGCATCAGCGAAACAGCTACGTTACTGATCCTTTTCAAAAGATTTTGCTGATGCTCAGTGAGTTTTTCAGAAGCTCTCAGCTCACTTTCTGGGGCGCTGTGTTTGTTCATGAATCACCTCAGTTTGACTATTGCTCTATATTTATTATAAGCAATAGTCAAATCAGTGAGCCAGGCCGCGGTACGCCCGTTTGTCCAGCCAGCTTTAATTGCGGGTCCAAAGTAATAGATTCTGATGGAGTTAAAACCGACCTACTGTGCAGGCTCCCGAGGTCCTGAAGGTCGGGGGACCTGGAACGCATCTGACCCAACTTTCTGTCACGCACGCATCCAGGTCCCAGCCTTCTTTACTGTCGCTATTTACGAAATTGATCTGCCTACTTTCTGGCCGGTGGCTTCAGAAAATTTCATAGCATGCAATCAGTCCTAAAACTAAGCGCCACTGCATAGTCATTAATTTTCAATCAAATACTTAACCGTCGCCGCGTATTGCTGAACAAAAGTATCTAGCGAGCTTGTGTCCATACCCTGCGTATTCAGCTGATATTTTCCTTTGACGAACATCGCCGGAACCCCTCTGAGTTCAACATCCATAGCCGCTTTCTCCTGCTTAGCCACTAAGGCTTTCACTGCAAAGCTGTTCCACGCGCCATCAAAATCTTCTGCTTTGATACCGGCATCAATGAAAACTCTACGGATATCATCAATATTCTTGATGCTGAGTTCCTTTTGAACCGCCTCGAACATAGGGGAAGTGATTTTGTCTTCAACGCCTAACGCGATTGCTACTGCCCACGCCTGCGTCAGTTCTTTGCCTAACGGCGGAAGAAATTCAACGTGATACTTAACGATCTTCGTATCTGCCGGTAGTTTTTCAGCCACTTTGTCTGAGACGTGAATGACCTGTTCAAACTGATAGCAATGCGGACAGTTGAACGAAAAGAACTCCAGCACGTTCGGGGCATCGGGCACTGTTTTGCTTATAGAAATGTACTGTTTTCCTTCATCAAACTGCGCTGCATTAACGCCGGTTGTGAGAAAAATACATGCAAAAGCTGCTAATAAAATCTTCATGAACCCTAACCTCCCGTACTGTACTCAGTGATAATAAAAAATTTTCCATGTGATTTCGGTAACTTAGAAATAAGTTCAGAACCAGGAAACGTTAGCGTTTCATAAAGGGCTTTCTTTTTTCAATCTCATAGTATTATGATCATAATATAAAGGAGCCCACTGGTGCAAACTATGCCCAGCCATGGGCCTTCTGCCTGCTCAAACACTCTGGAGATTTAAATGAAACCTGACAGTCGCGAAGCGGCCAAACTAGCCCGGCAGGAAGCGATTCTTAATGGGCCAGTCTTTAGCACAATGATGCAGCTCGCTGTTCCTACGACTCTCGTACTTATTGCACAAACGTTAGTCAATGTAGCTGAAACATATTACGTATCGTTTTTAGGAACACCGGCGCTGATTGGTGTCGCACTTGTTTTTCCGGTATGGATGCTGATGACCATGATGGCTGCCGGAGGAATTGGAGGCGGTGTGGCCTCAGCTGTAGCGCGTGCGACGGGTGCCGGGAAACACGACGATGTTAACGCGCTCATCCTGCATTCGGTCATCGTAGCTATAGCCTTTGGACTTGCTTTTACAGCCTTCTTTATCGGGCTGGGTGAACATATTTATGCGGCTATGGGCGGATCTGGCGAGGCACTTAGTGCCGCACATGAGTATTCTGTCTATGTATTTTTTGCATCTGTGCCTATCTGGATTGTTAATCTTCTCTCCGCAGTACTGCGCGGCATCGGCAATGTAAAAGTGCCAGCGACCGTCACGCTAATTGGTACCCTGGTGCTGATCCCGCTTTCGCCTTTGCTGATTTTTGGTCTTGGGCCGATTAAGGGCTTTGGGTTAGCGGGGGCAGGTATCGCAATCAACATTTTTTACTGGGTCGCGGCAATAGCTATGTTGCGTTACATGTCCAGTGGGCGCGCCGGTATCCTGATGAAGTTTGTACGCTTACGCTGGCCTCATTTCCGCGAAATTCTCAATGTAGGCCTGCTTGCTGCACTGGGGACTATTCAGCTCAATGTAATGGTTTTACTGGTAACCGGCGCTGTGGGGGTGTTTGGTGTCGATGCTATAGGTGGCTTTGGTACAGCATCCCGTCTCGACTATGTGCTGATACCTGTGCTGTTCGGGATCGGTACGGCAATTGTGACGATGGTAGGGATAAACGTAGGTGCGCGTCAGATAGAAAGAGCGAAACGTATTACCTGGGTTGGTGTCGCTGTCAGCGTGGTATTCACCGAGGTTGTGGGCCTGCTAGTAGCAGTATTTCCGGGCGTCTGGCTTGGTCTGTTCACGCACGATGAAAGTGTTCTGGTTACTGGCAAACTCTACCTACAGATTGTTGCTCCCTTCTATGCAGCCAACGGTATTTTGTTTGCACTCGGATTTGCAGCCCAGGGCAGCGGTTATATGTGGAAAATGTTCCTGGTCGGAACCGTTCGTTTAATCCTCGCAGCCGGTGGCGGATGGATTGCAGTCGAGTACTTCAATGTGGGCCAGGCCGGACTGTTTGTTATCGTCATGGGATCTATGGTGTTAGCCGCACTTATGGGTATAGTGATCGATCGCTCGGGGGCGATGTGGCCCAAATACAATAAACAGAGCCCGTCCGCGCTCAAGACGGTGCGGTCTTAAGCGGTTGATGGTTACCGGATAAAGTTAAAGATCATAGTCTTTGCCCTGAATAGCATTATCGCCATAATGCTATTCAGATAATGCAGGATGAGGAACGTAGTATGAGATATTCCAAAGACCACAAAGAAGAAACGCATAAAAAAATCGTTGAAGCTGCGTCAAAGAGGTTTCGTACAGAAGGTATCGAAAAGGTAGGTGTAGCGGGCCTCATGGCTGATGTTCAGCTTACGGTGGGAGGTTTTTATAGTCACTTTAAGTCGAAGGAAGAACTGATCAAAGAGGCGGTTTGTCTCGCTGCAGATGAAACATTTTGCGCAGCGTTTGGCGCTCCTGAAAATAATGAAAAGCTCACTATTCAGCTGATCCTGGACCGCTATCTCAGTGTGGGACATCGGGACTCGCCAGAGTCTGGATGTGTAATAGCGGCGCTCGCGTCTGAGCTGAAGAACCGACCAGTTGACACCCGTGAGATGATGTCCGACAAGATAACCAGGATAATTGAGCGTATTTCAGACTGTCTTTCTGAAGAGGCAGACTCAGTAACCCGCATGCGAGTTGCCAGCGCTATCTGGGCTGTAATGGTCGGAACGCTGCAGCTGGCACGCATTATTCCGGATAAGGAATTATCAGATCAATTATTGATTGACGGTAAAGCAAATGCATTAATGCTTGCAGGGAAAATAGCCACAGAATGCTGCACATAAGTGCATCACTATATCAACATTTCATTGATTGGGAATTAACTAGCTGACAGGAAATAACATGAACATTCAGGGGGGAACTATTTTAGTAACAGGTCCCGAACGCGGGATAGGCAGCGGAACTGGTTTAGATTTTCACTTGGAATGACGAAGTGAAAATTAATGTCGCCACAGGAACATGGATATTTTACCGAAATTCGGTGATAAAATGGTTACCGTGTAAGTTATAGTGTCTATGGTCATCCCTTGCCGCTTGCGCGAATAAAGATGTATTTTTAGAGGAGTTAAATAAAAAACCACTAACAGTGGCGCTAGTGGTTAAAAGGCATTTTTGCCTATACAGCATTATATTTATAGTAATGTTAAACGGCGAATCACAATATACATGACTGTTTAGAAAAAATTATCCATTAATGCTGGTTTTCTTGGCTCTTATTCTGTACTGGTGGGGAGGAGTACCGTATTTTTTAGTAAATGTTCGGGTTAAGGATTGCTGTGACTCAAAACCATACTTCAATGCCAGATTTAAAATTGTTTCATCGGTCACCAGTAACTCTTCAGTCATGCAGGCAAGTCTTCTGTCCCGCATAAATTTCCCCAGGCTCTTACCGGTTTCTTTCAGAAAAATTCGCTGCAGGTGCCATTTTGAATACCCGGACTTTTTTGCAACATCATCGAGGCTTAGCCTGTGCTCTTTATTGGAATCAATCCACAGTATCAGATGAGATATAAAGTTCCTTTTATCAATCATTTTGACCTCCTTGCGCAGGTGTAAACGCTCTGAAAATTAAATTAATTACCGGTTCGTTGTCATGTGATGTTTTAGAACAATATGGATGCTACCATCCACCACCCAGCGCTTTGTATATTGAAACGGTAGCGAGAGTGCTCTGAACCTGTGCCCGTACCAGGTTATCTGAGGCAGTCAGAAGTGATTCGTCATTATATAAAACATCGATCAGACTGCTGGTTCCGGCTTTATAAGCTGAATAGGACGTTTCACGCGCGGCTTCAAAGGCCTCTTTACTTTTTTTCAGGCTTTCTGCCTGCTGGCGGGTATGGATGGATGAAGATAACGCGTTTTCCACATCTTCCGCGGCATGCAGGACGGTTAATCTGTAGCTGGCAAGCGCCTCCGCATTACGACCTTTTGCCGCCTTTATGTCTGCATTAATCCGACCGAAATCGAACAGCCTCCACTGGAGTCCGAAAATGCCCGCTGCCTGCGATGCCGGGCCTGTAAACATATTGCCGCTTGATACGGAAGTTGATGTCCCGATGAGTCCACTGATACTGAATTTAGGATAATACTCGGCAATTGCAGAACCAATATCAGCGTTTGTGGCAGCAAGCAGCCGTTCGGCGGAAATGATATCCGGCCGGCGTGTTAACAGGTCCGCGGGACTGCCGATATCATTTATTTGATGCGCAGCAGGAATGCCCTGTGGCTGAGACAGCATGCTACGGTATGTGCCAGGTGGAGCACCCAGCAAAACGTCGACTGCGTTCATTTCTCTTGCGAGATTATCCTGCAGCGTCGGAATGAGAGACTTAACGTTGTAAAAGTTACCTTCTGCCTGACTGACCTGGTAATCAGAGGCGAGTCCCTTGTCCTTAAGTAAGGATATTTTCTCCAGCAGTTCCTGCCGTGTACGAAGCTGCTTTTCCGCTACTGCTATTCGCGCCTGTAGTCCACGAATTCTGATGTATGTCTCCGCAGTTCTTGAGGTAATACCCAGGCGCGTCGCTGAAGCCTGAGCCACGGTTGACGCATAGAGTGAGATGGCTGACTCACGGTTTCGCTGTAAACCGCCAAATATGTCAATCTCCCACTGAGCCGAGACATTACCGTCGTAGCTGTTACCATATCTGTCATAGTCGGGGCTGTTTACCATCAACCGGCCTTCAGGTGTCTCAATGGACTGATAATTACGGCTGGCCTGAGCAGAAGCGTTACCCGAAGGCAACAGGGTTGCTGTGGCATAATCTGAACCTGCCTCCGCTTGACTGATACGCGCTCTGGCTTGTTCCAGCTCTAGATTTTGTCCGAGTGCGTGTTCAATGAGTTGGTTCAGTATGGGATCTTTAAAATTTATCCACCACGCTGCAAGGCTGGTAGGATCATGATTCTGAACCGCTGAGGAGCCGGATTCAGTGGTCACATAGCGATCGGGCAAAGCTGAGGATGGTCTGGAATAGTCTGGCCCGACGGTGCAGCCAGCGATGAGCAAAGAACTCATTAATCCGGCTATGTTTCGTTTAGATACCATTTCGCACTCTTGATTTGAGAAATACACTTACTAACCTGTGACCATATTGTATAATGGTCACAGGATTGTCAATTAAGTTTACTGTTTACACAGAGGGGATGTTTTCATGCCGACACAGGACGAAACCAGAGGACCTGCAGAACACAGCGTCAGGGACCAGATTGTACAGTCTGCTACCGAATATTTCGGCCACTATGGATACGAAAAAACCACCGTTGCCGAACTGGCAAAATCAATTGGTTTTTCAAAAGCCTATATCTATAAGTTTTTTAACTCTAAACAGGCAATTGGAGAAGTTATCTGCGCCAACAGACTGCGGATGATCATGGATATCGTTGAAGCCAAAATTGCCGATTCGATCTCATCGTCAGAAAAATTAAGACTGCTGTTCAGAGCGCTGATTGATGCAAACAGCGACTTGTTTTTCCATGACAGAAAACTGTATGACATTGCCGCAGCGGCAAGCGTTGAGCAGTGGTCTTCTACCGTTAACCATACGAATCAATTAAAGAAAATACTTGCAGGAATCATTAACGAAGGACGCCTGAACGGGGAGTTTGAAAGGCGTTCACCCCTGGATGAAACTGTGGATGCTATTTTTCTCGTTCTTCTCCCGTACATTAATCCGGTTCAACTGCAGTACAACCTGGATGTAGCCACTCAGGCTGCACAACAGCTCCCGTCACTCATACTAAAAAGTCTGATGCCTTGATGTGACCATTGACTAAATTGGTCACTTGAACGAATATTAGGTTTTCTACCTCTCCTAAAAGGGAACCTATGTTTCGGGTAAAGTTACTTTCAGTTGCTGTGGGTCTGATGAGCCTGTCCATTACTGCCTGCGGCGATTCAGCTCAGACTGAAGATCCCAGAACACAGCCACCACTCGTCAGAGTGGCCAGTGTTCAGGGCACCTCAAATACCTCGCTAACTTTTACGGGCACTGTCGCATCACGCGTTGAAAGTGATTTAGGCTTCCGTGTAGCCGGGAAAATTCAGGAACGCCTTGTCAATCAGGGACAGAATGTCAAAGCGGGACAGCCGCTTATGCTGATCGATCCTGAAGATTTAGGTCTGCAGGCAAAGGCTCAGGAACAGGCCGTTGCTGCAGCAAAAGCGCGTGCAAATCAAACCGCTGAAGATGAACGTCGTTACAGAGGTCTTGTAGGCACCGGCGCGATCTCGGCTTCAGCGTATGATCAGGTAAAAGCACAGGCGGCAACGGCACAGGCAGACTTAAGAGCGGCGATTGCACAGGCTAACGTTGCCAGAAATGCCACAAACTACGCGGTGCTCAGGGCTGATGCTGACGGGACGGTGATGGATACCCTGGCTGAACCCGGCCAGGTGGTGTCGGCGGGGCAAACAGTCATCAGGCTTGCCCGTGCCGGTCAAAGGGAAGCGATAATCAGTTTACCGGAAACGCTGCGCCCCAAAACCGGCAGTGAAGCAACGGCCAGTCTGTATGGCGATCCCCGTACCTCTGTGAAAGCAACGCTCCGACAATTATCTGATTCAGCAGATCCTCTAACCCGGACTTTTGAAGCGCGATATGTGCTTGATTCCCCACTTTCGCTGGCCCCTCTGGGCAGCACTGTTTCTGTCAAAATTCATGAAGAAGATTCAGCTCAGGGGATCACTGTTCCAACCGGGGCAATTCATGACGCAGGAAAAGGGCCGGGCGTATGGCGGGTGGTGGGTAAGCCTGCGAAAGCAGCCTGGACGCCGGTAAAAATCGTCAGTCTTGGTAGCGAGTCCGTTGTCGTGAAGAGTGCGCTGGAACCTGGTAATCAGATAGTTGCGCTGGGTGCTCATCTTTTGCATGACGGTGAACAGGTTCGCCCGCTACTCATGTCAGAGCCGGGTGTGAAGGAGACGGCAAATGAGTGAAAATCGCTTCAACCTTTCCGCTCTGGCTGTGCGTGAAAAGTCGGTAACCTTATTCCTGATCCTGCTTATTACCGTTGCCGGCATTATCGCCTTCCTCAAGCTGGGAAGGGCGGAGGATCCCCCGTTCACAGTAAAACAGTTTACAGTCATTACGGCATGGCCAGGTGCGACAGCACAGGAAATGCAGGACCTGGTTGCTGAGCCCATTGAAAAACGTATGCAGGAGCTGAACTGGTACGACCGTACTGAGACCTATACCAGACCCGGCCTGGCCTTCAGCGTGGTATCGCTCAAGGATAGCGCGCCGCCCTCCGTTGTTCAGGAAGAGTTTTACCAGGCACGCAAGAAAATCGGCGATGAAACAGGGAATCTCCCTGCCGGTGTGATTGGACCGATGGTCAATGATGAATTCTCTGATGTCACGTTTGCTATCTTCGCGCTTAAGGCGCGGGGGGAGCCTCAACGCCTGCTTGTGCGTGATGCTGAAAAACTGCGCCAGCAACTGTTACACGTTCCCGGGGTTAAGAAAGTCAATATTATTGGGGAACAGTCCGAACGTATATTTGTTTCCTTCTCGCATGAAAGGCTGGCAACGCTTGGCATATCCCCGGAAGTCATCTTCTCAGCACTGAATAATCAGAACGTACTGACACCTGCAGGCTCTATTGATACATCAGGTTCACAGGTGTTTTTACGTCTCGAAGGTGCGTTTGACGAGCTGTCCAAAATACGTGAAACCCCGGTGGTCGTAAAAGGTAAAACGCTAAGATTATCTGATATCGCTGAAGTTGAACGCGGATATGAAGATCCTGCGACTTTCCAGGTCCGTAATAATGGTGACCCCGCTCTACTGTTGGGCGTGATCATGAAAGATGGCTGGAACGGGCTCGATCTCGGGAAAGCACTTGATGATGAATCCCAGAAAATTAGCGAAACACTTCCGTTAGGCATGACATTCACAAAAGTGACGGATCAGTCAGTGAATATCAGTGCAGCCGTCGATGAATTTATGCTGAAATTTTTCGCAGCATTACTGGTCGTGATGGTTGTGTGTTTTGTCAGTATGGGCTGGCGCGTCGGCATTGTTGTCGCCGCTGCAGTACCGCTGACACTTGCTGTCGTTTTCATCATTATGGCGTCCACAGGGAAGAACTTTGACCGTATTACTCTGGGCTCGCTTATCCTTGCCCTGGGTTTGTTGGTGGATGACGCCATCATCGCGATAGAGATGATGGTCGTAAAAATGGAGGAGGGATACAGCCGCGTAAAAGCCTCTGCCTATGCCTGGAGTCATACAGCTGCTCCAATGTTATCCGGAACGCTGGTGACCGCCATCGGTTTTATGCCAAATGGTTTCGCCCCTTCGACTGCGGGTGAGTACACCAGCAATATGTTCTGGATTGTCGGTATCGCCCTGATTGCATCATGGGTGGTAGCCGTGGTGTTCACCCCGTACCTGGGGGTCAAACTTTTGCCGGAATTGAAAAAGGTGGAAGGGGGACATGCTGCAATCTATAACACCAAAAATTACAACCGGTTCAGAAATATTCTGGCAAAAGTGATTACCAGAAAATGGATCGTCGCTGGGGTTGTTATTGGTTCATTTGCCCTGGCCATAGTCGGTATGGGGTTTGTTAACAAACAGTTCTTCCCGATATCTGACAGACCGGAAGTCCTTGTTGAAATACAGATGCCGTATGGCACCTCTATCGAGAGCACCACCCGGACCGCGGTAAAAGTTGAAAGCTGGCTGAGGGAACAAAAAGAAAGTAGTGAAGTGACATCTTACATCGGGCAGGGCGCAGCACGTTTTTATCTGGCCATGGCGCCGGAGCTACCCGATCCTTCCTTTGCTAAAATCGTTGTCCTGACAGCAGATCCAACAGAGCGGGAAGAGCTCAAGTTTCGTTTAAGACAAGCCATCAGTGACGGTCTCGCTCCTGAAGCGCAGGTTCGCGTTACGCAACTGGTATTTGGACCATATACACCCTATCCCATCGCGTTCAGGGTTATGGGACCCGATCCTTCTGTTCTCCGTGATATCTCAGCGAAAGTTAAGGATATCATGGAGAAAAATCCAATGATGAGAACTGTTAATACCGACTGGGGTACACGGGTTCCGTCATTACGATTTGTTCTTGACCAGAACCGGCTTAATGCCGTCGGCTTAAGCACCGCAGCAGTTTCTCAACAGCTGCAGTTCATGCTCTCTGGCGCACCGATTACCGAGGTGAGAGAAGATATCCGTTCTGTGCAGATCACAGGCAGAGCTCTGGGTAACGTACGCACCGATCCCGCGCAAATTTCATCATTGACCCTGACCGGCGCTCAGGGGCAGCGAATTCCGTTAACCCAGGTCGGAAAAGTAGAGGTGGTGATGGAAGATCCTCTGCTCCGGCGTCGTGACAGAACGCCAGTAATTACTGTTCGCGGAGATATTGCAGAAGGGCTTCAGCCACCGGATGTATCTGTGGCGGTCATGAAAGAATTAAAGCCAGTGTTAGATGGGCTCCCTGACGGATACCGGATCGAAATGGCGGGAGCCATTGAGGAATCCGCTAAAGCCAGTAATGCCATGGTACCGCTCTTCCCAATAATGATTGCGCTGACGCTGCTCATCATCATCATGCAGGTGAGATCGATTGCCGCCATGATCATGGTTTTTGCTACCAGTCCCCTGGGTCTGATAGGTGTGGTGCCAACATTACTGCTATTCAATCAGCCATTCGGTATAAATGCACTTGTCGGCCTGGTCGCGTTATCAGGAATACTGATGCGTAACACGCTGATATTGATTGGGCAAATTCATCATAACGAGAAGGAAGGGCTCGATCCCTACCATGCGGTTATCGAAGCGACGGTGCAGCGTTCACGTCCGGTTCTACTGACAGCACTTGCAGCCGTTCTAGCCTTCATGCCCCTGACCCACTCTGTGTTCTGGGGAACCCTGGCCTACACACTTATTGGTGGAACAATAGGTGGAACAGTGATGACGCTGGTCTTCCTGCCTGCAATGTATTCAATCTGGTTCAAAATCAAACCGCGTCCTGATGAAGGGAATGTCGGGCAAATGGAATCACGTTCCTGATATGTAAGGGGCGGTGTGATTCCGCCCCGAATAAATCAACTCGCACGTACCTTCATGAGGTGTACATGAAAAAATCAACACGTAAAAGAATCGTGGTTACCGGTATGGGTATTGTCAGCCCACTCGGATGCGGTGTAGATCATGTCTGGAAGGGGCTTATAAACGGCTGTTCAGGAATCAGACTGCTTCCTGAAGATATCACTGATGGTACCGGGGTTGCCGTCGGGGGCCTGGTACCGTCGGGTGAAAATGATGAGGCAGGACTCATATCTGATACGTTAATTCCAGCCAAAGACCGGAAAAAAATGGACAGTTTTACTGAATATGCTCTGGTGGCGGCAGAAGAGGCTCTCGTTCAGGCAAACTGGCATCCGCAGGAAGAACAACAACGTATCCGTACTGCAACCGTCATCGCAACGGGTATAGGGGGGTTTAGTTCGATGTCGGAGGCTGTACGCACCACGGATTCGAGAGGCCCCAGGAGATTATCGCCTTTTACCGTGCCGTCTTTCCTACCCAATATGGCAGCAGGAAATATCTCCATCCATTACGGGTTTAAGGGGCCGCTGGGGGCTCCCGTAACGGCGTGTGCGGCAGGCGTCCAGGCAATTGGTGATGCTGCAAGGATGATAATAAGCGATGAGGCCGATATTGCCGTGTGCGGTGGGACTGAAGCTGCACTGAACAGGGTGACCCTGGGGGGATTTGCCGCCGCCAGAGCACTGTCGATGCGCTTCAACTCACTTCCCCAATCAGCCTCCCGTCCTTTCGATGCTGACAGAGACGGATTTGTCATGGCTGACGGGGCTGGCATTCTTGTGATTGAATCTCTGGAGCATGCTTTAGCAAGGGGGGCTGTACCTCTCGCAGAGCTGACAGGATATGGCACAAGTGCTGATGCGTATCACCTGACAGCAGGCCCGGCAGATGGAAATGGTGCGGAAAGAGCGATGATACAGGCCCTGAAACAAGCTGGCCTCAGCCCTGACGATATTCAGTATATCAATGCTCACGCAACATCCACCCCAACCGGCGATCGATGTGAAATTGCGGCAATTAAAAGCCTGTTTGGCGCCAGCAATTCCGTGGCGGTCAGTTCAACGAAATCGGCCACAGGACACATGCTAGGTGCAGCCGGAGGTGTAGAGGCCATTTTCACGGTGCTCTCGCTGCTTCACCAGATTGCTCCGCCTACGCTCAATCTGTTTAATCCCGATCCAAACGCTGATGGCATCAATTTTGTCAGACATTCGGCCAGGAATATGGAAATAGACAATGCCATGTCAAATGGGTTTGGATTTGGTGGGGTAAATGCGAGTGTTATTTTCAGGCGCTGGGTAGAATTATGAAAACAATTAATTAAATTAATTATAAATATTAGTTTGAAGGCCTGATGATAAATATCAGGCCTCCTTCCATCCTTTAGGAAACCATTAACTTTCAAGACTGCAGATAAACCCATCCTCCAGTTAAGTAGCCAAGCGACTTAGGCTTAACCCTATAGCCTTACCGTCCTAATGAAAGTTCAACTTATTGTATTTATTCATAAAAGTAAGACATACGGTTTGTAATGATACATTGGAAGTCCATCGTTAGTTTGCTTCACCGTGCATTAACGAAGACCCGATTGCTAAATCATTATTGACGGTTTGGTTTAGAGTTAAAGCGAAAAATATGACGTGAATATATAGAAAGACAAAAATCCTACCGCCATTACATGATAGTTTTTATAGATACCGAAACATTGCAAATGACTCACAAAGCTCTTCAGAATGATATTTATTCTTAAGGGGGGACTCCTTTTTGGAGTCCCTTTTAATGGAAAGTATTCACCAAAATTACAAGTATTTATTACTGCAATAGTGTCAATCCAATGTTCAACTACAAACAATTTTTCCCAAACTACAAACTTTGTCTTCAAACTACAGACTTTATTGTCGGTTCACATGCCGCCAGCGCCTCTGCGCAGGCCCAGGCGCTGGCCCATGCCCACTGGAAGTTATACCCGCCCAGCCAGCCGGTGACGTCCACCACCTCGCCGATAAAATAGAGTCCCGGCACGTTGCGGGCCTCCATGGTGCGCGACGACAGCTCATTGGTATCCACGCCGCCGAGGGTCACTTCCGCAGTGCGATAGCCTTCGGTGCCGTTGGGCTGCACGCGCCAGGCGGTTAAGGTCTCCACCAGCGTCTGCTGGTCGCGGCTGTTAAGCTGCTTCAGCGTCAGATCGGGAATTTGCCCCAGCAGCTGCAGGCACTCCACCAGCCGCTTCGGCAGCTGCATGGCTAAGGTGTTTTTCAGGCTCTGATTCGGATGCGCCGTGCGCTGCTCATCGAGGAAGCTCGCCAGATCGCAGTCCGGCACTAAGTTGACGGTGACGAACTCTCCCGGCTGCCAGTAGCTGGAGATTTGCAGGACCGCCGGGCCGGAGAGGCCGCGATGGGTGAAGAGCAGGTTCTCACGGAACAGGATGCCGTCTTCCGCCGTGATGACTGAAGGCACCGAGACGCCGGAGAGGGTTTGCAGCTGCTCCAGCAAAGGCTTATGCAGGGTGAAGGGCACCAGACCGGCACGGGTCGGAAGCACCTTCAGGCCAAACTGCTCGGCAATTTTATAGCCGAACGGCGACGCACCCAGGCCCGGCATCGAGAGCCCGCCGCTGGCGATCACCAGCTTTTCCGCGCTCACCGTTTCGCCGTTCAGCTGTAAAGTGTATCCCGCCTCGTCGCGAGCAACTTCCAGCACTTCGCTGCGCAGACGCAGGGTAACCTGCCCTTTTTCGCACTCAGCCACCAGCATATCGACAATCTGCTGCGCCGAATCGTCGCAAAACAGCTGCCCGAGGGTTTTCTCATGCCAGGCGATGCCGTGTTTCCCCACCAGATCAATAAAGTCCCACTGGGTGTAGCGGGCAAGGGCAGATTTGCAAAAATGACGGTTCTGACTCAGATAGGCCGCAGGCTCGATATAAAGGTTAGTAAAGTTACAGCGGCCCCCGCCCGACATCAGGATTTTTCGACCAGGTTTTTTACCGTTATCGAGCAGCAGAACCCGGCGTCCCGCCTGTCCGGCCATCGCCGCACAGAATAAACCCGCCGCACCGGCGCCAATAATGATGGCATCATACTTTTCCACGTCTCGATTCTCCTGGTTTTGAGGGCGCGGATTGTAAAGTTTCCTCAAGAAGCGTGCCAGCGCAAATATCCGCGATCTCGTTCATTTTATTGAAATTTAAAAAATAATTCTTTTACTGCTACGCTTATGTCAGTAGGCAAATCAAAAAAAGTCTATATTTCACTTTGCCCGTTGCGCATTTGTCCTGGATAATGCGCCGCGTTCATGTCCTCAAGATGGCGTAACGTCCTATGCTACATTTGTTTGCCGGCCTGGATTTTCATACCGGGCTTTTACTCTTGCTTGCTCTGGCCTTTGTATTGTTCTACGAAGCGATTAACGGCTTCCACGACACTGCGAACGCAGTCGCAACCGTTATCTACACCCGTGCTTTACGATCGCAAGTTGCGGTGGTGATGGCTGCGGTGTTTAACTTCTTTGGTGTTCTTCTGGGAGGTCTGAGCGTAGCCTACGCCATTGTGCATATGCTGCCAACGGATCTGCTACTGAATGTCAGCTCCGGCCATGGCCTGGCCATGGTGTTCTCACTGCTGTTTGCCGCAATTATCTGGAACCTCGGTACCTGGTATTTCGGCCTGCCAGCATCCAGTTCTCACACGCTGATCGGCGCTATCATCGGTATTGGTTTAACCAATGCGTTGATGACCGGTACGTCTGTGGTGGACGCGCTGAATATTCCTAAAGTTCTGGGTATTTTCGGTTCACTGATTGTTTCCCCGATTGTCGGTCTGGTGGTCGCGGGGGGGTTAATCTTCCTGCTGCGTCGTTACTGGAGCGGCACCAAAAAACGTGCCCGTATCCACCTGACGCCAGCCGAGCGTGAAAAGAAAGACGGTAAGAAAAAACCGCCATTCTGGACGCGTATCGCTCTGATCGTCTCTGCTATCGGCGTCGCCTTCTCTCATGGCGCGAACGACGGTCAGAAAGGGATTGGTCTGGTGATGCTGGTGTTAATCGGCGTGGCCCCTGCGGGCTTCGTGGTGAATATGAATGCTACCGGTTACGAAATTACCCGTACCCGAGACGCAATCAACAACGTCGAAACCTATTTCCAGCAGCGTCCTGACCTGCTGAAAAAAGCGACCGGCGTTGATCAGCTGATCCCTTCCCCGGAAGCGGGCGCAACTAAACCGGCTGAGTTCCACTGCCATCCGGCCAATGCGATCAACGCGCTGGAGCGTGCGAAAGGCATGCTGACGGACGTCGAGAGCTACGACAAACTCACCCCAGAGCAGCGTGGCCAGATGCGTCGCATCATGCTGTGCATCTCTGACGTGACCGAGAAAGTCTCTAAGCTGCCTGAAGTCTCTTCTGACGACCAGCGTCTGCTGAAGAAACTGAAAGTCGACATGCTGAATACCATCGAGTACGCACCGATCTGGATCATCATGGCGGTCGCGCTGGCGCTGGGTCTCGGTACGATGGTCGGCTGGCGTCGTGTGGCAACCACCATTGGCGAGAAGATCGGTAAGAAAGGCATGACCTATGCCCAGGGGATGTCTGCTCAGATGACGGCAGCGGTCTCAATCGGTCTGGCCAGCTACACCGGTATGCCGGTATCCACAACCCACGTACTCTCTTCGTCCGTGGCGGGTACCATGCTGGTTGATGGCGGCGGTCTGCAGCGCAAAACTGTCACCAGCATTCTGATGGCCTGGGTGTTCACCCTGCCGGCATCAATTCTGCTGTCTGGCGGTCTGTACTGGATCTCCCTGCAATTTATCTAATCGCAGGCAGGTAACGCGAAGAGCGGGTCAGGAAACTGGCCCGCTTTTTTTTACGCTCAATGCCAGATGAGGAGAGCCACCATGCTCACAACCACCAGGCCGCACAGCGCGCTGGTCAGAATGAACTGACGGCGCAGGCGCTCGCAGCGACGGATAAACTCATCGTCATGATGATCGCGATAACGCTGGGCGTAGATATACCACACCAGGCGCATCTGTTTGCTGGGCTGCCCGTGCGAGGTAAAGAAGCCCCCGCCGTCGACATATTGATAAAGCAACGGATCGCAGCCACGCAGTACCACTAACAGGGCGCGCAAAGACGAGAAATAACGCGCCATATTCACGATGCAAACCACACATAACGCCCAAAATAATGCGACGGTGCTAATCATACTTCCTCCCCGGCGTCCGCCCACGAAGCAATGCTCCGGGACTACCGCACCCATGCCCTGACAGACGGTTCAGTGAAAGAGAGACTCAAAAGCGGATCGGCTTCACATTTTAATATCCGAACGGCTTATTCAATAGTGTAGGAGATCCACTAATTTTTTTGCCACAAGGTTAATCGTTATCAACACCAATGCTTGAAAATTTTGTTTAACTGGGCCGTAATGAAAGCAGGTAGACGACTGCTACACGCATTGGTCATCGATAACTTAAGGAAGGAGTAACACTATGGCTTATAAACACATTCTTATCGCGGTTGACCTCTCCCCTGAGAGCAAAGTCCTGGTTGATAAAGCGGTATCCATGGCGCGTCCGTACAATGCGAAAGTTTCCTTGATTCACGTGGACGTGAATTACTCCGATCTCTATACCGGCCTGATTGACGTGAATCTGGGTGACATGCAGAAGCGTATCTCCGAAGAGACCCACCAGGCGCTGACCGAACTCTCCACCAATGCGGGCTATCCCATCACCGAAACCCTGAGCGGCAGCGGCGACCTGGGCCAGGTGCTGGTTGATGCAATCAAGAAATACGATATGGATCTGGTGGTCTGCGGCCATCACCAGGACTTCTGGAGCAAGCTGATGTCCTCCGCGCGTCAGCTGATTAACACCGTGCACGTGGATATGTTGATTGTGCCGCTGCGCGACGAAGACGACGAGTAAGTGCAAAAAAGCCCGGTAGCGCTAACGCTTACCGGGCCTGCAAAACCAAACTGTAGGCCGGGTAAGGCGAAGCCGCCACCCGGCTTTTTTATTCCGGCGTACCGGCGTAAATATCAAACCGGTGCCCTTTGGTGGTCACCGCATTGGTCGTGGCAACGTCCGCCAGCGGCGGTGCATAATCAGGGCGTTTCACCACCACCCGCTTCGTTGCCAGCAGACGGGCAGGCTCCAGCAGGCCATCGGCGTCTAAATCCGGCCCTACCAGCGACTGAAACACCCGCATCTCTTTCTTCACCAGCGCGCTTTTCTGCTTATGCGGGAACATCGGGTCGAGATAGACCACCTGCGGGCGTGGGGAAATATCCGTCAGCGCCGTCAGGCTCGAGGCGTGGATC
This sequence comes from Leclercia sp. AS011, assembly GCF_037152535.1. Taxonomy (NCBI): domain Bacteria; kingdom Pseudomonadati; phylum Pseudomonadota; class Gammaproteobacteria; order Enterobacterales; family Enterobacteriaceae; genus Leclercia; species Leclercia sp. AS011. The sequence continues at coordinate 27,177 of NZ_JBBCMA010000007.1, read as the reverse complement.
AGCTGTAACCGCTCCTGCAACCAGCCACCGATTTCCGGGTCGGCATAGCCGCGGGCCAGGCCGTCATCCAGCAGTGCGGCGACCACCGGATTACGCTCCAGCATCCGCACCCGACAGCCCACCGAGGCCAGCACAAAGGCGTCACGTCCCAGCCCGGCGGTGGCGTCCACCACGTCCGGCAGATAGCTGCCCTTGATCCCCACCGCTTTGGCGACCGCTTCGCCGCGCCCGCCGCCGAACTTGCGCCGGTGCGCCATTGCCCCGCCGACAAAATCAACAAAAATGCCGCCGAGTTTAGGTTCGTCGCGTTTACGCAATTCCAGATGCTCTGGCGTCATCACCAGCGCCATCAGGTTCTCTTCATCGTGTTCCAGCCCCCAGCGGGCCGCCAGAACAGATAAGGCGCCGTCTCCGGCGCCTGTTTCATCTGCTAAGTGGATCTTCACGAATCAACTAACCCTTGATGCCGTAATGCTCAAGCATCGCGTCCAACTGCGGCTCGCGGCCACGGAAGCGTTTGAACAGCTCCATTGGCTCCTCGGAACCACCGCGGGTCAGGATGTTATCAAGGAACGACTGACCGGTTTCGCGGTTGAAAATCCCCTCTTCTTCGAAGCGGGAGTAGGCATCCGCCGCCAGCACGTCGGCCCACAGATAGCTGTAGTAGCCCGCTGCGTAGCCGCCAGCAAAGATATGGCTGAACGCGTGCGGGAAGCGACCCCAGGCCGGGCCTGGAATGAGGGCAACCTGCTTCTTGATCTCTGCCAGGGTTTCGAGGACTTTTGCTCCCTGCTCCGGGCTGAACTCGGCATGCAGACGGAAATCGAACAGGCCGAACTCCAGCTGGCGCAGGATAAACATCGCCGCCTGGTAGTTCTTCGCTTCCAGCATCTTATCCAGCAGCGCTTTGGGCAGCGGCTCGCCGGTCTCGTAGTGGCCGGAGATGAACGCCAGCGCGTCCGGCTCCCAGCACCAGTTTTCCATAAACTGGCTCGGCAGCTCGACTGCATCCCATGGTACACCGCTGATGCCAGCCACGCCTGCGGCTTCGATTCGGGTCAGCATATGGTGCAGACCGTGACCGAACTCGTGGAACAGGGTGATCACTTCGTCATGGGTGAACAGCGCAGGTTTGCCGTTGACCGGACGGTTAAAGTTACAGGTCAGGTAGGCCACTGGCTTTTGCAGCGAGCCGTCGGCTTTGCGCATCTGGCCTACGCAGTCGTCCATCCAGGCGCCGCCGCGTTTATTTTCGCGGGCATAGAGATCCAGATAGAAGCTGCCGCGCAGTTCGTTTTTGTCGTCATACAGTTCGAAGAAACGCACGTCGTCGTGCCACACTTCCACATCGGTGCGCTCTTTGGCGGTGATGCCATAGATGCGTTTCACCACTTCGAACAGGCCGTTAACGGCTTTGTTTTCCGGGAAGTACGGGCGCAGCTGCTCGTCGCTGATGCTGTAGAGGTGCTGTTTCTGTTTTTCGCTGTAGTAAGCGATGTCCCACGGCTGCAGCTCGTCCACGCTGAACTCCGCTTTCGCGAAGGCGCGCAGCTGGGCCAGCTCTTTCTCACCCTGAGGACGGGCGCGTTTCGCCAGATCGGTCAGGAAGTCGAGTACCTGCTGCGGGTTCTCGGCCATTTTAGTGGCGAGTGATTTATCGGCGTAGCTGTCGAAGCCCAGCAGCTGTGCCAGCTCGTGGCGCAGGGCGAGGATTTCAGCCATCACCGGGGTGTTATCCCACTTACCGGCATTCGGCCCCTGATCGGAGGCGCGGGTGCTGTAGGCGCGATACATCTCTTCACGCAGGGCCTGGTTGTCGCAGTAGGTCATCACCGGCAGATAGCTCGGGATATCCAGGGTCAGCAGATAGCCTTCCTGCTCTTTCGCCTCGGCCTGGGCTTTCGCCGCCGCCAGCGCACTCTCCGGCATGCCGGCCAGTTCGGCTTCATCAGTAATCAGTTTGGTCCAGCCCATGGTGGCATCCAGCACGTTGTTGCTGTACTGATTGCCCAGCTCGGACAGGCGCGTGGCGATTTCGCCGTAGCGCTGCTGTTTGTCTTTCGCCAGGCCAATGCCCGACAGTTCAAAATCGCGCAGGGCGTTATCAACGGACTTTTTCTGGGCGATATTCAGGGTCGCATAGTGATCGCCATCGCGCAGATCGCGATACGCTTTGTACAGCCCCTCGTGCTGCCCGACCCAGGTGCTGTATTCCGACAGCAGCGGCAGGGTTTGTTCGTAGGCTTCACGCAGTTCCGGGCTGTTTTTCACCGAGTTCAGGTGGCTGACCGGGGAGAAGATGCGACCGAGCACATCATCCACTTCCGCCAGCGGCTGACACAGATTTTCCCAGGTGTAAGGCGCGCCCTGCGCAACCACGCTCTCGACGGCGGCACGGCAATCGTCCAGTGCTTTGGTGACAGCGGGAACAACATGTTCAGGCAGAATGGAGGAAAACGGTGGCAACGAAAAAGGCGTCAGTAATGGGTTGGTCATAAGCACTGTCCTGTTAAAGGGGTGAATGAAGCGCGCATCCTGCGCGAGCATATTGTTCCAGGATGGGGTTAAGTGTAGTGAATTTCAATGGCTGGGGTGACAGAAAAACAGCCGCCGCGACGGGGCGTGCCGGGCCTGCGGGTAATCTGCGCCGTTCTGCTGTAAACTGTGGCCAATCGTCATTATCGGAATACATCTACCCATGCTCAGTTATCGCCACAGCTTTCACGCGGGCAACCACGCCGACGTTCTTAAACATACCGTTCAGAGCCTGATTATCGAGGCGCTCAAAGAGAAAGATAAGCCTTTTCTCTATCTGGACACCCATGCCGGCGCGGGCCGCTACCAGCTGAGCGGTGAACACGCCGAGCGTACCGGGGAGTACCTCGAAGGCATCGCCCGTATCTGGCAGCAGGACGACCTGCCGGCCGAGCTTGAGCCGTACATCAACGTTATCAACCACTACAACCGCAGCGGCCAGCTACGTTACTACCCGGGCTCACCGCTGATTGCCCGCCAGCTGCTGCGCGAGCAGGACAGCATCCAGCTGACCGAACTGCACCCGAGCGACTACCCGCTGCTGCGCTCTGAATTCCAGAAAGACAGCCGCGCGCGCGTGGAAAAATCGGACGGCTATCAGCAGCTGAAAGCGAAGCTCCCGCCGGTATCCCGTCGCGGCCTGGTGCTGATCGACCCACCGTATGAGATCAAAAGTGATTATCAGGCCGTGGTCGCGGGTATTCACGAAGGTTACAAACGCTTTGCTACCGGCACCTATGCCCTGTGGTATCCGGTGGTGCTGCGTGCGCAAATCAAGCGCATGATCAAGGACCTGGAAGCGACAGGCATCCGTAAGATCCTGCAAATTGAGCTGGCGGTTCTTCCGGACAGCGATCGCCGCGGCATGACCGCCTCCGGCATGATCGTGGTTAACCCACCGTGGAAGCTGGAAGCGCAGATGAACAACGTCCTGCCGTGGCTGCATAAAAAGCTGGTTCCGGCCGGTACGGGCCACACCAGCGTCAGCTGGATCGTGCCGGAGTAATTACAGCAATCGGTGGAAGCTATTGATTTCAGGTATACAATCGCGGCAATTAACGATTAAGGATAAGACCATGACCAAGCATTATGACTACATCGCAATTGGCGGCGGCAGCGGCGGTATCGCCTCGATTAACCGTGCCGCCATGTATGGCCAGAAGTGCGCCCTGATTGAAGCGAAAGACCTCGGCGGCACCTGCGTCAACGTCGGTTGTGTACCGAAAAAAGTGATGTGGCATGCAGCGCAGATCCGTGAGGCCATTCACCTCTATGGCCCGGACTATGGTTTTGATACCACTATCAATAACTTTGACTGGGATCGCCTGATCGCCAGCCGTACAGCCTATATCGACCGTATCCATACCTCCTACGACAACGTGCTGGGCAAGAATAACGTCGATGTGATCCGCGGTTTTGCCCGTTTCGTTGATGCGAAGACCATCGAAGTGAACGGCGAGACGATCACTGCAGATCACATCCTGATCGCCACCGGTGGTCGTCCGAGCCACCCGGCTATTCCGGGCGCGGAATACGGTATCGACTCCGACGGTTTCTTTGAGCTGCCGGCTCTGCCGAAACGCGTTGCCATCGTTGGCGCGGGTTACATTGCCGTCGAGCTGGCGGGTGTGATTAACGGTCTGGGCGCTGAAGCGCACCTGTTCGTACGTAAACACGCTCCGCTGCGCAACTTCGATCCGCTGATCGTCGATACGCTGGTAGAAGTCATGAACGCCGAAGGCCCGCATCTGCACACGGAAGCCATTCCGAAAGCGGTGGTTAAAAACGCCGACGGCAGCCTGACGCTGGAACTGGAAGATGGCCGCAGCCAGACCGTGGATTGCCTGATCTGGGCCATTGGTCGTGAACCGGCAAACGACAACTTCAACCTGGCCGTCACGGGCGTGAAGACCAACGAGAAGGGCTACATCGTTGTCGATAAGTTCCAGAACACCAGCGTGCCGGGTATTTACGCGGTGGGCGATAACACCGGTGCCGTTGAGCTGACCCCGGTGGCGGTGGCCGCTGGCCGCCGTCTCTCCGAGCGTCTGTTTAACAACAAGCCGGACGAGCACCTGGACTACAGCAACATCCCGACAGTGGTCTTCAGCCACCCGCCAATCGGCACCGTCGGTTTAACCGAGCCCCAGGCGCGTGCGCACTATGGCGACGACCAGGTGAAAGTGTATAAATCGGCCTTTACCGCCATGTATACCGCGGTGACCTCTCACCGTCAGCCGTGCCGCATGAAGTTAGTTTGCGTCGGCCCGGAAGAGAAGATTGTCGGTATTCACGGCATCGGCTTCGGTATGGATGAGATCCTGCAGGGCTTTGCGGTGGCACTGAAAATGGGTGCCACCAAGAAAGACTTTGATAATACCGTGGCGATCCACCCGACGGCGGCAGAAGAGTTTGTGACCATGCGTTAATACGCTTGCCGCACGCTTTTATGCGCGTATAAAGACCGGCCCTCAGGGGCCGGTTTTTTTATGCTCGCTTGCCCGGCTGTACATACGGTAACAAAATTCACCGGAAACGGCGGCAGACCTGGCTAATCTTAAAAAGTATTAAGCGCTTACCTGGCTCGATAATTTGAGATTAGAGAAAAGACAATGCAAGTGAAGATCAACGCAAAAAGCCTCGCTAAATTCCACCTGATTCTGGCCCTGGTCTGGGCGATGTTAACCATACCCACCCTTCTGTGGTGGAAAAACAGTATCCTCTGGGTCTCCCTGATGAGTATTTATGCCATCGTGGTTTCACATCTGGCGGCCTATAGTGCAGCCCATGCGGAGAAAGCGGCTAACAATGCCCTGAATCAAAGCGAAGAGACCAGGCAGAAGACCGATGAAATCGCTGGCGATCCACGCCAGGCGCACTGATTGTGCTCTACCGGTCTCAGGCAAACACAATTTGCCCGACGCCGGTACACTCCTCAAAAATAAACATTCTGCGCGGCATATTTAGCAGCCGCATTCCCGCCACCTGGCAATGACGTAAGCGGATCGGCTTTGTAATGACGCTATTTGAGAAAAAGACATTGCGCATATCGCAATTCTCGAAACAGAGCTCGTCTATATAGCAGCGGTTAATCAATAAACTGCTGAACTGAATATTACGGAACACACTTTGCTTCAGATTACAGCGAAATATAATGGCTTTGTTCTCTCCTTCACAAATATCCAGCCACGCTAAATGGCGGCTTTCCAACAGCCCCTGCAGTTCTGTTATAGTGGATTTATAGTCAGCTGGCTTTGCAAAAGAAAAAGGCGTAACGCCCTGACGCTTCGCGTTAAGGTTCATAAGGATTTCCTGTTTGAGGTGATCATCGGAAGCGATGACAACGGAGTGGAAGTCCCTAATAACTTATTTGCGCGTAGCGAAACAATGGCGATTTTGGACAATTATTTGCAGAGTTGGCCGATAAAATAAAAGTGCGATTTTATTTAAATACTCATACAGCAGAAATTTAATTTACCTTAAGGGAATATTTCATGCCAAAAAGCAAATGCAAAAACGCTATTCTGGTTTTTGAATCACCGTGGAATCTTGATAACTACGATGCCAACCGCTCATCAGTGCTGCCGTTTGTACAAGGAATTGCGAAGATGCGGGGCGATACCGAGGTCTATTTTCAAAATTTTCACGATAAACCGAGTTTTAAGTTTGCTCTTGAATGTCTGTGTCGGCAGAAATTTGATAACACCATCGTATATATTGCGGCACATGGGAGCAAAAACCGTATCGGTAAGGTCTCTATCAAGGATCTACTTATCGCCATTAATGAAAAATCCCGCGAGTACAATATCAAGGGATTAATGCTGGGTTCCTGTTTTGCAGGCTCCCAAACGCACTTGCTGCAGGAGCATACCCAGGGCAGCAACCTGCGCTGGAGCGCGGGGTATTCTTCTTCATGTGATTGGCTTACCGGTACCATGATTGATTGCGCCATCATCCATAGCGCCCTTAATCTAAAGAATGCGCAGTATAAAAGCCGTGAACCAATGGTTAAGGCTTTTGCTTCGGCCATTTCCCCCTTCGCCTCAAATGCAGTAATTGGCGAGGACGAAGACGAGAATGACGTACAACTATCCGATTCTTTGAAATTTGTCATTCAACCGGAAGGTCAGGGTTATCATGCGTTGCCGGAATCGGATAATATTTTTCAGCATGCCTATGGCAAACGCTTAGCAGAAGTCGCCTGATTCATACTCTGTTGCAAAGCGAATGATCCGAATTTTAGATCGCCTCCGTACTGCGGGATTGCCGGGTTATTGCCTGAAATAACATCAACATGCCGCCCGCAGTGCCGGTTTTTCTCTTCCAGTAAAATGTGATCTACCGCACATATACCTCTTCACAGACCGAAGCGAATGTCTAAGCTTAGTAGGCAACCGGATAAAACCAGACCCGAGACAACGCTAACCGGAGGTCCTGACCACCATGTTCAACCAGAATATACGCACTGTAGAGACCGTAGAGTTCGATATAGAACAAGAACTTCTCTACGAAATCGATCCCTGCGAGTTAAAACTGGATGAAATGCTCGAGGCGGAGCCGGAACCTGAAATGATTGAAGGGCTGCCCGCATCCGATGCGCTCACGCCTGCCGATCGCTACCTTGAGCTCTTTGAGCACGTGCAGTCGTCGCGACTGTTTGCCGACAGCAAAACCTTCCCTGACTGCGCACCAAAGATGGATCCGCTGGATATTCTCATCCGCTACCGTAAGGTGAAACGTCACCGGGACTTTGACCTGCGCCAGTTCGTGGAAAACCACTTCTGGCTGCCGGAAGTCCTGTCGAGCGAGTATGTTTCCGATCCCTCGCTCTCGCTCAAGGAACATATCGACAACCTGTGGCCGGTGCTGACCCGCGAGCCGCAGGATCACATCCCCTGGTCGTCGCTGCTGGCGCTGCCCCAGGCCTATATTGTGCCCGGCGGGCGATTCAGCGAAACCTACTACTGGGACTCCTATTTCACCATGCTAGGGCTGGCCGAAAGCGGCCGTCACGACATGCTTAAGTGCATGGCGGATAACTTTGCGTGGATGATCGAAAAATATGGCCATATTCCCAACGGCAACCGCACCTACTACCTGAGCCGCTCCCAGCCGCCGGTGTTTGCCCTGATGGTTGAGCTGTTTGAAGAGGACGGCGTGCGCGGGGCCAAGCGCTATCTGGATCACCTGAAAATGGAGTACGCCTTCTGGATGGACGGCGCAGAGTCGCTGCTGCTCAACCAGGCCTACCGCAGCGCGGTACGTATGCCGGACGGCTCCCTGCTCAACCGCTACTGGGATGACCGCGACACGCCGCGGGACGAATCCTGGATAGAGGACGTCGAAACTGCACGCCACTCGGGTCGTCCGCCCAACGAGGTCTATCGCGATCTGCGCGCCGGGGCCGCGTCCGGCTGGGACTACTCCTCGCGCTGGCTGCGGGATCCGAGCCGGCTGGCGAGTATTCGCACCACCCAGTTTATCCCGATCGATCTCAACGCCTTCCTGTTCAAGCTGGAGAGCGCCATTGCCAATATTTCGGCTTCGAAAGGGGACAAAGAGACCGCGGAAATATTCCGTCAGAAGGCGAGCGATCGCCGCGCGGCGGTCAACCGCTATCTGTGGGATGAGGAAAACGGCTGCTATCGCGATTACGACTGGCGTCGTGAGGAGCTGGCGCTGTTCTCAGCCGCCAGTATCGTTCCGCTGTATGTCGGTATGGCGACCCACGAGCAGGCAGAACGCCTGTCGGATGCAGTGAAAGCCCGTCTGCTGACACCGGGCGGTATTCTCGCTACCGAGTACGAAACCGGCGAGCAGTGGGATAAGCCCAACGGCTGGGCACCCTTGCAGTGGATGGCGATCCAGGGATTCAAGCAGTACGGCAACGACTCGCTGGGGGATGAAATCGCCTGGAGCTGGCTGCAGACGGTTAACCAGGTCTACAAGACGCACTACAAGCTGATTGAGAAGTACCACATCGCCAGCAGCCAGCCCCGCGAAGGTGGCGGGGGCGAGTACCCTCTGCAGGACGGGTTTGGCTGGACCAACGGCGTGGTACGCCGCCTGATTGGTCTCTACGGGGAGCCGTAGCTCCCCGCTACATCAGCGAATCACCTCGTAAATCGCCGTCTGGATCGATTGCCATTTTTTGGTGCTGGCGTCCGGCTGCGCCTGTGCCCGCCGCTTCGCCTGATCCATCTCGCGTCGCTGCCGCTCGACCACCGCCGGAACGGTGCAGAAGGCCTGGAGATACTCCTTACGCAGGCCCGTCAGCGGTTCACCTGCGGCCATCGCATGGCCCAGATTGGTAATAAACTGCCGACAGGGCTTCTCCTGGGTCATCTGCAGACGATAGCGCATCAGTAAATCCAGCACCTCGCGATGACCCGCGGAGAGCGCGTGCTCGGTCCAGGAAAGCTTCCAGTCCATCCCCGCTTTCAGGAACAGCACCGCCACCCGGGTGTCGTTGCGGTCTATCGCCGAGCGGAAGTTATTCTCATCCCAGGTAACGCCCATCCGGGTCAGCGTTTCACGAGAGGAAGGGCTCTCGCGCATCTCTTCCACTACCACCGCCTTCTCGGGCGCGACGGTGCTGGCTGCCTGAGTCGGGGTGCTGCTTTCAATTAACAGCCAGGTGCCCATCATGAGCATCCCCATCACCATTACCCCTACCGCGCCCCACAGCACAACCGAGATCAGGTAATCGCGCTGCTCCGGGGTGCGTGCGGGCCGACGGTTCGGTTTATCGATGGTGTCACGCACCTCAAAAATATCGTCTCCCGTGGCGGTATTTTTTATCCGCGCGTTCTCCCAGAAGAGATTCAGCGTGTGAGTGTCCTCTGCCATCAGTCCCGCCGGATTCACGGCGGTGCGGCCTTCATCAAACGCCCGCTGCACGGGGCTGGCGATCTGGGCGTAATAGTTATCCAGCAACAGCATTTGCGTGGAGGTCAGCGGCTGCTGAGCAATAATTTTATTGCGGATCAGCCGGATATCATCGAGGAAGGTCTGTAGCGTTTTACGCGGCTCTACCATCAGCGTCAGCAGGGACGGATCGCTGAACAGCGCCGAATAGGAGCGGGAGTACTCTTTTTTATCCACCAGCATCAGAGCCAGCTCGCTGAACATCATGCCGCCCAGCGCGTCGTTACGTTCACCCTGCTGCAGCCAGCCACGCACCCGATCGGCGCTGAAGAGTGTTTTCAGGTGATTGTTCAGCCGCGTAGGATCCGGCCACGCCTGCATAATCAGCCCTTTTATCATCAGCTCCAGGGTCCGCACCTGCTTTTGCGCGTGCTGCTGGCGCAGGTCATCGCTGGGGCCCATCTCCGTGCTGTAGGTTAGCAACGGCTGCTGCAGACGCAGATGTTCAAGTGCCGTCACAAAGCGCGTCGCGGCGATCAGCTGGTTGTCGCTCACCTCCTGCCCGCTCTCATATTGCGGCACCCGCTGCTGTAACAGCCGCAGTTGCAGCGTGAACTGCGACAGCTCCGCGTCATTGAGGTTGAGCTGCTTGGCCACTCTCGCCCAGCCCCCCAGCGCCAGCCTGGCGGAATCGAGCTGCTCAAGGAACCAACGGGGATCTTTGCCTTCGGCAACGTGCACCTTTAACAGAAGCAGGATCTCTACGGAGGCCTGACGAATAATTCCCAGACAGCGTTCAAACTGCTCGCGGTTCACGTGCGATTTACTGAGGGTCATCATTTTCCTTTAAATGCTGCGTACTTATGCAGAGGCAGCTGTCGGAGAGCGGTCTTTTTTATAAGTGGTTATACCAGATTAAACATACCCGATAATGGGTACTATTTCAGTGATAATGTTAAAATCATTTACAAAAGTTCCCGGAGACCTGGCATGCCCGTATTGCTTACCCCGCGTTTAACCTGCTCCCCGCTACAGGAAGCAGACTGGCCCTTTTTCCTCTCGCTACAGCAGCATCCCGACGTGATGCGCTACGTGGCCGAAGCCCGTCCGGAGGCGGCCATCCGCGAGGCCTTTACCGCGCGTCTGCCGGCATGGACGCCGGGCAGCGACCACTGGCTGTGTCTGGTGGTGCGGGATAACGCCAGCCAGCTGCCACTCGGGGTGACCGGGTATATTCATCACGATGATGACTGCGCTGAAGTGGGATTCTTGTTTGCTTCCGAGGCGCAAGGAAAAGGCTACGGCTTTGAGTCCTTACAGGCGGTGTGCGATTACGCCTTCGGCCAGGGCGGCATTCGTCGCTTAACCGCCACAGTAACGGCGGGCAACGTGGCCTCGAAACGCCTGCTGGAGAAAGCGGGATTTGTGCTGGAAGGGGAGCTGCGCGAAAGCTACTGGCTGGCAGGCGAGTGGCATAACGACTGGCTGTTTGGGCTGTTGAAGAGAGAGTACCGCTAAGCGTGCCGCGGGGCTCCCTCCCCGGCACCGGGTTACAGGAACATTCCCCCGGAAACTTCAATCCGCTGCGCGTTCATCCAGCCAAGCTCGTCGCTAAGCAGGGCCGCAATCGCATCGCCAATGTCGTCAGGCAATCCGACGCGCCCTAGTGCCGTCTGCGAGGCAATATGCTGGTTAAGTTCCTTATTATCGCGCACGCGCCCGCCGCCGAAGTCAGTTTCAATCGCGCCCGGGGCAATAATATTGGCGGTGATGCCACGCGCGCCCAGCTCCTTCGCCTGGTAGCGGGTAAGTACCTCCATCGCCCCTTTCATTGCCGCATAGGTGCTGGAGCCCGGCAGGGCAAAACGCGCCAGGCCAGAAGAGACATTCAGGATCCGCCCGCCGTTTTTCATCAGGGGTAACAGGCGCTGGGTCAGGAAGAAGGGGCCTTTGAAATGGATGTTCATCGCCTCATCAAATTGCGCTTCGGTGGTCTCCACATAAGGGGCGTATAAACCCACGCCCGCGTTGTTCAACAAATAATCGAAGCTGTTGCGCTGCCAGACTCTGTGCAGGGTTTCTTCAACCTGTCCGGCAAAATATTCAAAGTTGGTGATATCGCCGACGTTCAGCTGCAATGCCGCCGCTTTTACCCCTTTTTGCTCAATTTCGCGCACGACATCAAGCGCTTCCTGCTGGCTGCGGTTCCAGGTCAGAAGGATCCCGACACCTTTCTCTGCCAGCTTTAGCGCCGCGTTTTTACCGAGCCCGCGGCTGCCGCCAGTCACTAATGCAATACGTTCAGTCATAAGAAACCTCGTTTCGGCTGTGGTGGTGATTGAGAAAGAGCTTATTAGGTGTTAGAAAATCAATAAATATGGCTAACAACGCTTCACTGTTTCATATCCAACAACAATGAGTGCTCCCTATGGATAAAATTCAGGCAATGCAGTTGTTCATTCGCGTCGCTGAACTGGAGAGTTTTTCCCGCGCAGCGGACTCTATGGGCCTTCCTAAAGGTAGCGTATCCCGACTGATCCAGGCCCTGGAGAACGGGCTTGGCACCCAGCTACTGCACCGCACCACGCGGCGCGTCAGCCTGACTCAGGATGGGATGGTCTATTACGAGCGGGCCAAAGATCTGCTGGCCAACATGGATGAACTGGATGGTCTTTTTTTGCACGACCCTGCCAGCGTCAGCGGAAGATTGCGGGTGGATATGCCCGCCAGCGTTGCGCGAAATTTAGTCATCCCCCGACTGCCGCTTTTTTTACAACAGTATCCCGGCATCGAGCTGGAGTTGAGCAGCAGCGACCGGCTGGTGGATGTGATTCGGGAAGGGTTTGACTGCGTGGTGCGCGTCGGCACGCTGAAGGATTCCGGCTTGATCGCCCGGCCGCTCGGCAAACTGTCGGTGATCAACTGCGCCAGCCCGGATTATCTGTCGCGTTTTGGTTATCCCGACGGGCTGGAGGATTTAGCCTCCCATGCCGTGGTGCACTACGCGACGCATCTCGGCACCCGGCCACAGGGGTTCGAATACTTCGACGGCGAGTCGAGCCACTGGGTGAAGACCGGCGGCGTGCTGACGGTCAACAGCACCGAGACGTACAACGCCTCAGCACTTGCCGGGCTGGGGATTATCCAGGCGCCGCGAGTGGGCGTGCGTGACGCGCTGCGCGCCAAAAAGCTGCTGGAAATCCTGCCCCAGTACCGCGCCAGACCGATGCCGGTCTCGCTTATTTATCCCCACCGCCGCAACCTCTCTCGCCGGGTACATCTGTTTATGGCCTGGCTCACGGACATCATGAAAGCGTACGTTGACTGAGGGCAGACTATAATTCCAGAGACCTCCCGCTAAACAATAAGGAAAACGTGACTGATGCCGGATAGCAACCCGCAACGTCCTACTCAGGATCTGGACTTCGATCCGATTAAAAAACTGGAAACCCGTCCGCCCGAGGCGTCGCCGGAGCCCAAAATCACCGCCGTGCGCAAAACGGGTAGCCTGCTGGATAAGGCAAAGGATCTCTATCAGTTGCTTCAGCAGCATCCGACGATTGCTCACCTGCTGCGTGCCACCGAACGCTTTAACGATCGGCTGGGCAATCAGTTCGGGGCGGCGATCACCTACTTCTCATTTTTATCGATGATCCCGATCCTGATGCTCTCTTTTGCCGCGGCAGGTTTCATTCTGGTGTCGCACCCGACCCTGCTACAGGACATCTTCGGTAAAATTCTGCTAAGCGTCAGCGATCCGACGCTGGCTGCCACCCTGAAAAGCACCATCAGCACCGCCGTACAGCAGCGCACCACCGTGGGCATTGTCGGGCTGTTAGTGGCGCTTTACTCCGGCATTAACTGGATGGGCAACCTGCGCGAGGCAATCCGCGCCCAGTCGCGGGACGTCTGGGAGCGTAAGCCGCAGGATGAGGAGAAAATCTGGATCAAGTATTTCCGCGACTTCGTCTCGCTGATTGGCCTGCTGGTGGCGCTGATTATCACCCTCTCCATCACCTCTGCGGCAGGGGCAGCACAGCAGATGATTATCTCCGCGCTCTATCTGGATACCATCGAGTGGCTGAAACCCGTCTGGCATCTGGTGGGGCTGGCTATCTCCATGCTGGCGAACTATCTGCTGTTCTTCTGGATCTTCTGGCGTCTACCGCGCCACCGGCCACGGCGCAGGGCGCTGATCCGCGGCACCTTTATTGCCGCGGTTGGCTTTGAGGTCATCAAAATCGTGATGACCTATACCCTGCCGTCACTGGTGTCGTCCCCGTCCGGGGCAGCATTCGGCTCCGTGCTGGGGCTGCTGGCCTTCTTCTACTTCTTCGCCAGACTGACGCTGTTCTGCGCGGCGTGGATCGCCACCGCCCAGTACCCGGATGACCGCCGAATGCCTGGCAAAACGCACCGTTAAACACCCCATCGGGCTGGATAAGAATGCAATATTTCAGCCCGATTCATCATTTCAGCATATAAATCCAGCCTGTAACTTTTATTTAACCAAAAACCAGTTTTATCCTCTAAGTATTAATTTCTGTGAAGCATTTCATAGATGTGAATTTCCTGGCCTGAAAATTATTCACTTTTTGCTGTATTTTTCGCCATTCGCTGCGTTTGTTACAGATTGAAATGTCGCTTTTGCTGTGCGTAATATGGCCTTTCGTTCGCCAAAAATAAGAAAAGTTTATGCAAGCCACAGCCACAACACTCAATTCAGAGCAGGAAAACGTTCCGGTTAACTCGCGTAACAAAGTCGTCGTCGCATCGCTGATTGGCACCGCCATCGAATTCTTCGACTTCTACATTTACGCCACCGCTGCGGTCATCGTTTTCCCGCATATCTTCTTTCCGCAGGGCGACCCGACGGCGGCCACGCTGCAGTCGCTGGCGACCTTCGCTATCGCCTTTATCGCACGTCCTATTGGTTCCGCGCTGTTCGGCCACTTTGGCGACCGCGTCGGGCGTAAGGTGACGCTGGTCGCCTCGCTGCTGACCATGGGGATCTCCACCGTTGCTATCGGCCTGCTGCCGACCTACGAGACCATCGGTATTCTGGCTCCGCTGCTGCTGGCGCTGGCCCGTTTTGGTCAGGGTCTGGGTCTGGGCGGTGAATGGGGCGGCGCGGCGCTGCTGGCGACCGAGAATGCCCCACCGCGCAAGCGCGCGCTGTATGGCTCCTTCCCGCAGCTGGGCGCGCCGATTGGCTTCTTCTTTGCCAACGGTACCTTCCTGCTGCTCTCCTGGCTGCTGACCGACGAGCAGTTCATGACCTGGGGCTGGCGTATTCCGTTTATCTTCTCGGCGGTGCTGGTGCTGATCGGCTTGTATGTGCGCGTCTCCCTGCATGAGACCCCGGTGTTCGCTAAAGTGGCCGCCGCGAAGAAACAGGTAAAAATCCCGCTCGGCACCCTGCTGACCAAACACGTTCGCGTGACGGTGCTCGGCACCTTTATCATGCTGGCGACCTATACGCTGTTCTATATCATGACCGTCTACTCCATGACCTTCAGCACCACCGCGGCACCCGTGGGTCTGGGTCTGCCGCGTAACGAAGTGCTGTGGATGCTGATGATGGCGGTGATTGGCTTTGGCGTGATGGTGCCGATTGCCGGGCTGCTGGCTGACCGCTTTGGTCGTCGCCCGAGCATGATCGTCATTACTTCGCTGATCATTCTGTTTGCGCTGTTCGTCTTCCCGCCGCTGCTCGGTTCCGGTAACCCGGCGCTGGTGATGGCTTATCTGCTGATTGGTCTGAGCCTGATGGGGCTGACGTTTGGTCCGATGGGCGCGCTGCTGCCAGAGCTGTTCCCGACCGAAGTGCGTTATACCGGGGCGTCATTCTCCTATAACGTCTCCTCGATTCTGGGTGCCTCTGTCGCGCCGTATATCGCGACCTGGCTGCAGGCAAATTACGGTCTGGCGTATGTCGGTTACTACCTGGCGACCATGGCGGCGCTGACGCTGATTGCCCTGCTGTTGACCCACGAGACCCGCCATCAGTCTTTGTAATGCTTAATGCCGGGTGGCGCTGCGCTTACCCGGCCTCCATTCTCTGGTAGGCCCGGCAAGCATTGCGCCGCCGGGCACATCCCCCGCGTTATTTCTTCATCTGCGACAGGATCACCTGACACTGATTGGCCTGCCCCTCGGACGGGGAGATCAGTGCTAACAGCGCCGCCGCTGGCGTTACCAGCGTAGCCAGCGCCGCCGCCACCGCACCGCGTGCAATTAACGGCCCCGCCTTCACTCCCGCATCCGGATCTTTAAAGCTACCGCGTACGTACAGCGGTGAGCGCAGGGTGACGATGCGAATGCCTTTGCTTTCAGGGTTAATCGTCAGATCCAGTTGCTCCGAAGCCATACTGGCCGTGCCGGTAATGTTGATAACCGCATTTTCAGTATCAAAGGCAAAGATCTGCGGACGGGCAACGCCGTTGACCAGGTCGATATTGGCCGCCGCACAGTTGACCCTCACCTCATCGTCACCAAAAATCTGCCCGACCAGGAAGTTACCGACGTTAAGGCCGAGGATCTCCATCAGGTTGCGGCTGACCAGCCCATCGTTCATCAGCAACTTCAGGTTGCCGTTGCCGTTGCCCAGCAGGGCGGCCACGGAGTTACCCACGCCGCGGATGGTCGCATCGCCGTTCATCTCGCCGAGGGTTTTCTGCATCAGCTCCACGTCGGGCATCAGCTGTTTGAGCTTCAACCGACGGGCCTGGATCTCCGCCTGGCCGTGCATCGGTTTCTTGTCCCCTTCCAGCTTGATGTTGGCCGAGATCGTCCCGCCCGCCATGCCAAATTTCAGCGGCTTCAGCTGCAGGTCAGCATTTTTAAGAATGATGTGGGTCGAGAGATCGCTCAGCGGCAGGCTGCTGCCATGCTCGATGCGACGCCCCTTGAAGCGCACATCGGCATCCATCACATCCCATTTATCGGTTTCGAAGCGGTCGTTAGGCAGCACTTTGCCCGACGGCGGAGCCTGCTTTCTCACCTTCTGCGCTTTGGTGCCTTTACCGGAATCAACGCCAATTAGCGGCCCCAGATCGGCGAGGCGCAGCTGCCGTGACTCCATGTCGCCTTCCAGCTTCGGCCGCGGTTTACCGGTGCTGTAGGTCAGCGAGCCATGAATATCGCTGTCACCGATCCGACCGTTAAAGTCGCGGTAATCATAGACGGAGGATTTTTCAGGGTCGATTTTTGCCACCAGATGCCCGTCGGTTTCAAACGGCGGGGTATCCGGGAGCAGGACGCCGGTCAGCTCGTACAGCTCGCCCAGCGAATCGCCGGAGAATTTGAGGCGCAGATCGACCCCGCCCATCTTCATGGGATCGCTCACCGTGCCGACAAAGGCCACCCGGGTATTACCGGAGCGGAAATCGGCCTGCACCGGGAACGGCGTGCCTTCCCCGCGCAGCGCCAGCATGCCGCCAATTTTTCCGCTGCCCTTCAGCGGCTGGTTGTTGTAACGCCCTTCGGCTTTCAGGCCAAAGACGTAATCGCCCACCTTGCTCTTCTCCTCTTTGCCCTTCGTGCCGGTGACTTCGCTGAAAGGCAGCGCTTTACCCAGCGGATCGACGAAGATCTCGAGGTTGGCTTTGCTCACCGCATCGTCAATGGCGACGCGCCCGCGATCGAAAAGAATGTTGTCGAGCCGGAATGACCAGGACGAAGGTTTGGCGGCAGCCTCTTTGTCTTTGCTCTCCGCGAAATCAAAGGTCCAGTTGTTGGTCTTCTCCGACAGGCGGATCAGCCGGGCATCGGGTTTCTGGAGTTTGATCCACGGCAGATAGACCGTTTTGGTCAGCAGCGCCAGCGGAGCCAGCGTCGCTTCGACGCGCGGCAGATGCACCATCGTAATTTCAGGAATATCGGGCGGATTGCCGAGCATAACGTCATCGGCATGCACGTGTGGCCACGGGATCCAGCTGCGCCAGCCCGTTTCGCCTTTCTGGCGCTCCCACACGACGCCCAGATCGCCGCGAATGGCGAAAGGACGGTTGAGTTCAGTTGAGACTTTCTGGTTGATGGTCGGTTTGAGGCGGTTCCAGTCAAATGTCGCGATCACGACAATGAGCACCACAATCAGCAACAAGAAGACCCCCCCGGACCAGGTGATAATCTTCGCTGTTTTTGTCATCCCATAATTCCTTTTTTACCTTGCCAGTCATGAATATAGTTCAGACAAGGAAAAAAGGAGCGGCAGCGTCCGGTAATAACGCGTTAACCACGCGCTATTATGGGAAGCAGCCGGGATTACAGGGTGACGATAACGTTGTCGAGCGTCTCCATCGGCACCGGACGGGAGAGGAAATAGCCCTGTGCGGCGGCGGCAGGCGAGTTTTGCACATCGCGCCACTCTTCCAGCGTCTCAACGCCTTCGACGATCACCCCCTGACAGTAGCGGTTCATCAGTTGCAGCAACAGGGTGAACAGGTTGCGGCCTTCGGGGGTCTGACGCAGCATGATGAACAGATCCCGCGCCACTTTGATGTAGTCGTAGCGTACTTCGCTCAGGGCGGAGAAGTTCGCCATGCCGGTGCCAAAGTCGTCCAGCCACAGGGGGCCAAATTCGCACATGGTAGCAAACGAGGAGTCCTGCGGCAGACGAACGTGCTCCACCAGCTCAAAGCGCAGCCACGGCAAGTACTGGATCAGCTTCTGCAGGCTCTCATCCTGGCGCACCGCCAGCAAGGTCGGGCCATCGACATTGACCGAGGCCAGAATGCTGTTGTCGGCGAAGAAGTCCTGCTTTGCCGTCAGCATGCTGAGCTGCTCTTCGAGAATATCCAGACGGTGGCGCACGGGCAGTTCCGCAAAATAGCGATCCGGAGCGATGCGCTGAGCCGGGTTTGACGGATGGGTTACGACGGTCAGGATCTCGATCGCCATCAGTTTACCGTCGGTGCGGTAAATGGGCTGATAAGTATAAGCACGCTCACATTGCAGCCAGTAGCGATGTTCCTGCAAGTTCTCAATACTTGCCTCAGGGATGCTCAGCAGCTGGATGTCCTGCCTTAACTTCATTTCAGATATCCTGTTGAATGGGGAAGAACCTGTGGGGACTGGTCAAAGGATTATCGGCCCCGGGCAAGAGAACTTTATGTTCGGTTGCGGACGAAAATGAAAATCTGAGATCTGAAACCCGCCCGAAACTTGTCCGGGTTCAAAAAAATAATGGAACGTCGTTTTAATACAGTTGACCGCTTCCGGGTCGCAGCGCAAACTAGCGCTAATTTAACTGTTCAGGTTCACGACTATGTCCAAGAAAATTGCCGTGATCGGCGAATGTATGATCGAACTGTCCCAGAAAGGCGCGGAAGTGAACCGTGGCTTTGGTGGCGATACCTTAAACACCTCGGTGTATATTGCCCGTCAGGTTGATGCTGATGCGCTGGCGGTGAACTACGTGACGGCGCTGGGCACGGACAATTTCAGCCAGCAGATGCTGGATGCCTGGCAGAGTGAAAACGTCGACATCTCCCTGACCCAGCGCATGGAAAACCGCCTGCCGGGCCTCTATTACATCGAGACCGACAGCACCGGCGAGCGCACCTTCTACTACTGGCGTAACGAAGCGGCCGCCAAATTCTGGCTGGAGAGCGACAGCGCGGCACACATCTGCGAAACACTGGCCCACTTTGACTATCTCTATCTGAGCGGCATTAGCCTGGCGATCCTCAGCCCGGACAGCCGTGAAAAACTCTTCTCCCTGCTGCGCGAATGTCGCGCCAACGGCGGGAAAGTGATTTTCGACAACAACTATCGTCCACGCCTGTGGGCCAGCCGCGAAGAGACGCAGCAGGTCTACACCCGCATGCTGGAGTGCACCGATATCGCTTTCTTAACCCTCGATGACGAAGATGCCCTGTGGGGCGAAAAGCCGGTTGAAGAGGTGATTGCCCGTACTCAGGCCGCTGGCGTCAGCGAAGTGGTGATTAAGCGCGGCGCAGACTCCTGCCTGGTGGCAGTTGCCGGGGAAGCCCTTGTTGAAGTGCCTGCGGTGAAGCTGGCAAAAGAGAAAGTGATTGATACCACCGCGGCGGGCGACTCCTTCAGCGCCGGGTATCTGGCGGTGCGTCTGACTGGCGGTACGCCGGAAGCAGCAGCGCAGCGCGGCCACCTGACCGCCAGCACGGTGATTCAGTATCGTGGCGCAATCATCCCGCGCGAGGCGATGCCTGCCTAAGTGCGGTCTGGTGCCCTCTCCCACCGGGAGAGGGAGCAAACATTAAAAAAGGCAACTTACGTTGCCTTTTTGCTTTTATTTCGCGGGCGCCATAATCCCATCCCACGTCGCCTGTAGATCCTTCATGTTGTATTCCGGCTCGCCTTTCGGCTGCATCAGAATCAGCGACATATCCTGAGAAAGCTGCTGGCGCAGATCCTGGCTTAGCATCTCCGCGGTCAGGCTGTTAAGGAAATCCTGACGCAGCTTCTGATACTGTTCCGGCGCGATATCCACCACCTGGTTTTGCAGCGAGCGAATACGCTGGCTGATCAGAATATCGGTATCGGTACGGGCATAGGTGGCGAACAGTTTTTGCAGCTCGAGGTTTTTCTGCGCCAGCAGCGCGTTGAACTCCTCTTCGCTCAGACCGTTCTCACGCACCTTCGCCAGCTCTTTAGCGACCACCGCCATATTGGCGTTCAGCTTATCCCCCGGTGACTCCACGTTAATGGCGCACTGGGCGCGCTGGAACAGCACCCGGCAATCAAAGCCCAGACCAATGTCTTTGGCGTTATTCTTGCTCAGGGTTTGCTGAACATGCCAGAACAGCGCCTCACGGGCTAAATCGGCACGCCAGTAACGCAGCAGCGCGGCGGATTCACGAATCGGCTGCCACGGGCTGTCCCACATAATAGAGAGTCGGTCCTGACGCACGGCATCGGTCATGATGCTGACCGGCTCGGCACGCAGCGGCGACAGGGTTGGCACCGGCGCAGGGGTGCTGCGTTTGCCCTTCAGCTCGCCAAAGGTCTTGCTTATCTGCTCGATCACCGCGCGGCTATCAATGTTGCCGACCACAATCAGGGTCATGGCGTCCGGGGTGTACCAGGTCTGGTAGAAAGATTTCACCTGCTCGATATCAACCGGCTGTTTCAGCGGCTCCGCCGGATCGTGGCCCAGCAGCGCAGAGCCTTTCAGGCGATAGCGCCACCAGCCCTCTTTGGTATCCGCCGGCCAGGTTGCCACCATATCACTGTTGCTCAGCGCGTAGTTGACGGTGTCAGGCGTAATCGAGACGTTACCGGCGGTATCGGACAGCCAGGTCAATGCCTCTTTGAGCAGATCGTTACGGTTGTTTGGCAGGCTGAGGTTAAACATGGTGTAGTCATAGGAGACCACGGCAGGCGGCAGAGGGCGCTTAGGATCGATGCCCTGTTGCCACAGTGAACGCACCTGTACGGCCTGCAGGCTACCGCTTTGGGTCAGCGCCAGACGGGGAAGAAAATGGCTGAAGCCGCTCTGTTGCGTACTCTCGGTCAGGGAACCGGTATTGACGGAAAGGCGGATCTCAATGCGGTCGCTGGGGCGTTGCGGTGTGGCTAAAACCTGCCACTGAAAACCGTTCGCCAGCGTACCCTGTTGCCAGGCCGGGTCAGGCTGGAGCGCGTCAGCCTGCACATAACTGGCTGCTGCCATCATGAGCAAACCGCCGGTTAAGAGTCGAATTTTTGTGCCCTGCATGTGAACCCCTGATCAACATTCCTGGTTACAAAGAGTGCCACACGCCCTGTCGCACTCTAAAGATGATGTTCAAAACACTCCGATTAGACCGCGCGTGAAGCGAAACGTCACGGCAAGAAGTGAAATATACCCGAAATAAATCTTGTCCGATTATGACAAGTCTTCAGGGGCCATTATGCGCAGGAGCCCGCACCCCGACAAGGGAATGCGGGCCAGAGAGAAGATTTTAAGAGGACAAACCCTGTGTTTTGCCGTCTGGCGCACGATTATTCAGCGTATCGTCCAGTTTTTTGTGGTCCAGCTCTTTGACCCACTTCGCCACCACGATGGTCGCCACGCCGTTACCCACAAGGTTGGTCAGCGCGCGGGCTTCGGACATAAAGCGGTCAATACCGAGGATCAACGCCAGCCCAGCCACCGGCAGGTGCCCTACCGCAGAGATGGTCGCCGCCAGCACGATAAAGCCGCTGCCCGTCACCCCTGCCGCCCCTTTCGAGGAGAGCAGGAGCACCACCAGCAGCGTGATCTGATGGAAGATATCCATATGGCTGTTGGTGGCCTGAGCGATAAACACCGCCGCCATTGTCAGATAGATCGACGTGCCGTCGAGGTTAAAGGAGTAGCCGGTCGGTATCACCAGCCCCACCACCGATTTACGGCAGCCCAGCTTCTCCATCTTGTCGAGCATCCGCGGCAGCGCTGACTCAGACGAGGAGGTCCCCAGCACAATCAGCAGCTCTTCACGGATATAGCGGATGAACTTAAAGATGTTGAAGCCCGTGGCGCGGGCAATGCTGCCCAGCACCACCACCACAAACAGAATACAGGTGATATAGAAGCAGATAATCAGCTGGCCGAGCTGTACCAGGGTGCCGACGCCATATTTACCAATGGTAAAGGCCATCGCCCCGAAGGCCCCGATCGGTGCCAGGCGCATAATCATATTGATGATGCCGAAGATCACCTGCGAGAAGCTTTCAATCACGTTGAAAATCAGCTGGCCTTTGCTGCCAAGACGATGCAGGGCAAAGCCGAACATCACGGCAAACAGCAGCACCTGCAGGATGTTGCCGCTGGCGAAGGCGCCAATCACGCTGCCGGGGATGACGTCCAGCAGGAAGGCGACCACGCCCTGGTCTTTCGCCTGCTCGGCGTAGACCGCCACCGCTTTCGCATCCAGCGTCGAGGGGTCAACGTTCATGCCAGCGCCCGGCTGCACCACGTTCACAATCACCAGACCAATGATCAGCGCAAGGGTGCTGACCACTTCAAAATAGAGAAGCGCAACCGCACCAGTGCGGCCCACGGCTTTCATGCTTTCCATGCCTGCGATGCCGGTCACGACGGTACAGAAGATAACCGGAGCGATCACCATCTTAATCAGCTTAACGAAGGCATCCCCGAGCGGTTTCATTTGGGCGCCTAATTCAGGGTAGTAATGGCCAAGCAAAATACCGATAGCGATGGCGGTTAAAACCTGAAAATAAAGACTTTTGAAGAGAGAGGTTTTCATAAGATGTCCTTGGGAAGAAAAACCGCAGATGGTGTAGGGTTACTGCTCACCTGCGGCCTTAAAATAGCACCCAATAATCAGGACAAATAGAAGATCAGACTGAATTTGAAACGGAAATGTTAAGAAGTTTGAGCTGGCTCGCACAAGCCAGCAACATTTCATTCAACTGTGTGATTGTCATTCTGGTGAAGATAACGAGTTTCAAAAATCTCATGCGGTACGGCTTTAGCAAAAAGAAAACCTTGTCCGCACTCCACCCCGGCCTCCGCCAGCCAGCTCCGCTGGGCTTCGGTTTCGACACCCTCGGCGATAATTTCAAGCCGCAGGCTGTGTGCCATCTGGATAATCGCCTCCACCATGCTGCTGTCGTCAGGCAGGCCCTCAACAAAGGCCTTGTCGATTTTCAGCACATCTACCGGCAGGGTTTTCATATGCTGCAGTTGACGCAGCCCGGCATACCCCATGCCGAAATCGTCCAGCGCAATGCGCACCCCGGCATTACGCAGCGGGCGAAGTATCGCCACGGCTTCGTTAGGATCGTCGATCCGGCGACTCTCGGTCACTTCCAGAATCAGGGTATCAGGCTGGATGCGGTAGCGACCGATCAGCTCCAGCAGCTCCGGAACCATGTTCGGGTGCATCAGCTGTAATGCCGACAGGTTAACCGACAGAGGCATCATCATCCCCCGTGACTGCCAGGCCGACAGCAAGCGGCAGGACTCTTCCAGCACCCAATGGCCTACGGTCACCATCAGGCCACAGTTCTCAATGCGGTCGATCAGCCCTTCCGGGAGCTCCCAGCTGCCATCGGCCTGGCGCATCCGCAGCAGCGCTTCGGCACTTCTGACCTTACCGGTATGCAGATTAACCTGCGGCTGCAGCCAGATGGCGAAGTGGTTATGGTCCAGCGCGGTCAGGATATCGTTCTCTTCTGACAGCCGCTGCTGCGCCTTCTCCATCTGCTCGGGATCGAAGAACTGGATCTGGTTCTTTCCTTTCTGCCGGGCAGTAAAGGCAGCGGAAAATGCCCGACGGAAGAGCTGCTCGGCGGTCAGGTTGCCGTTAAACATGGCGATGCCGATGCTGGCGCTTGGGCGCAGCTGGATCCCCTGTACCGGCAACCGTTCATTTATAACAGTGAGCACTTGCTGACCCAGCGTAATGGCGTGCCATGGCTCTTTAACGCCGTTGGCGATAATTACAAAGTCATAGGCGCTCACCTGAGTCAGCACCATTCGCGGAGCCAGTACAGATTTAATCTTTTCGACCAGCGTCAGCAGCACCATTTCCCGCTGGCTCTCCTTCAGCACCCCGGCGGTATCCTGCAAGGTTTCACAGGCCACGACCATCAGGGCGGTGGTCTGCTGGCGTTGCACCGCCTGCTCCAGCATCGCCATCAGAAACGCCTTATTGGGCAGATCCGAAACCGCGAAGCGGGTGGCGTTGTGGTTGAGCTCTTCATTCTGGCGCATCATGCGCTGCTGGTTGAGGTTGTAGCTGCGAACCAGCATGCCGATCTCGTCGTCATGGTGCAGACGCGGCACAGGGAGCTGATGCCCGCTCTGCTGCTGCGGCGAAAGGGCATCCAGCTCGCGGGCAATCCGGCGTAGCGGGTGGACGATCAGCCGGTTGATGCACCAGGTCAGCGCCACGGTCAGCATCAGCGTCAACAATAAGTAAGTGGTCACCAACGTTGAGACCCAGCTGATGACGAATTTGTACATCCGCCAGGAGTCTGATTGCAGCACCAGATAGGCCAGCGGCTGCGGGTTGGCTGGTCGCTGCAGGGAATAGACTGGCAGGGAGATTTGGACCGGCAGTTCAAACATGCGCTTAACCATCACCGGAACCGGGCGCTCCGGGATGAAGTTCATGCGCAACGCCTGGAACTGGTTGGGCAACACCACATCCGCCTGGCTGACGACGCCAGCCGGCCTGATGCTCTTAATTATGGATTCCGCCTGGGGAATGTCACCCTTCAGAATGGCAGCAGAAAGGGGCTCCCGGATTGAGCGGGCAATACTTTCGAGTTGCGAAGCCGTGTTGTAGCGATTCTGCTGAATGGCATGAAACAGCAAAATGACGCAAAAGACAAAAACAAACACCATGGTGACGGCAGTCACCATCGCCATTTGTTTGATAGTTAAAGAGCGGCTGACACGCAAAATGAATCTCCAGAAACGCGAAACGCAGGTTAATCAACTGTTACCCCGCTGCTTTCAGAGTATACCTTATCGTGATGTGTTTAAGAGAGTGTAACCAACCGTTTAGGGATTATTCTGGTTGCCGCTTCGCACAGGGGCTAAGCGGCGGTATGGCTGACCAGGAGACAGCGGCTCCCGGCCTGTTATTCGGCGCTGCGCAGGGAAATCTCCCCGCCAACCCACGGCTTAATCACACCCTCCTGCTCCAGCAGCAGCGCACCCTGCTCGTTGATACCGCGCGAGGTGCCGTAGATCTCTTTATCGCCAATAATCAACTTCACCGGACGGTGAACAAAATTATCCAGTTTCTCCCAGCGAGGCAGGAACGGCGCTAAGCCCTCCTGTTCGAAAATTCTCAGCGAGTGGCGCAGCTCGTTGATAACCTGCACCGCAAGGACGTTACGATCGATAGCGATCCCCGCTTCCTGCAGGTTGATCCAGCCCTGATTGATCTCATCCGCCTGCACGTTACGCATCACCAGGTTGATCCCGGCTCCCATCACGATCTGCGCTGCATCGCCGGTTTTACCCGTCAGTTCAACCAGGATACCGGCCAGTTTGCGATCCTTAAGATAGAGATCGTTTGGCCACTTCACCCGCACGTCCTCAGCCCCAAGGGATTGCAGAACCTCTGCCAGCACAATACCAATCACCAGGCTCAGACCAATGGCGGCAGCGGGTCCCTGCTCCAGACGCCAGTACATGGACAGATAGAGGTTGGCGCCAAAAGGTGAAAACCATTTACGTCCCCGGCGACCGCGACCGGCCTGCTGGTACTCTGCCACGCAGCTGTCGCCAGACTTCAGCTCGTTGAGCCTGTCGAGCAGATACTGGTTGGTAGAGTCAATCACCGGCAGAACGGTGACGCTGTTGTCGGCGATCTGACTGTGAATAAAGGCTTCGTTCAACAGCTGAACCGGCTCCGGCAGGCTGTAACCTTTGCCCGGCACGGTAAAGACATCCACGCCCCAGTCGCGCAGGGTCTGAATATGTTTGTTAATGGCGGCGCGGCTCATTCCCAGCTGTTCACCGAGCTGTTCACCGGAATGAAAATCGCCATCGGCCAGAATGGCGATCAGCTTCAGGGGGACGGTATGGTCTTTCATGCAATGGTCTCCACCGCGTTCACTTCGCCGTGGTGCCCGATAAAGCGCACTTCCGGCTCCAGCCAGACATTAAACTTCTCACCCACGCGCTGACGCACCTGATGGGCCAGCTGCACAACGTCATCGCTTGTCGCATTGTGTTCGTTGATAAGCACCAGCGCCTGCTGGCGATGTACCGCCGCGCCACCGCAGGTCGTGCCTTTAAGCTGACACTGATCGATCAACCAGCCAGCAGCCAGCTTGACGCTACCATCCGCCTGCGGATAGTGCGGCGCGTTCGGCCACTCGGCAAGCAGAGTTTGTGCATTTTCGGCGGTGATAACCGGGTTTTTAAAGAAGCTACCGGCGTTACCGTTCACTTTCGGATCGGGCAATTTGCTCATGCGCATCTGGCAAACTGCCGCAAAAATCTCTTTCGCAGTCACCGTCGCGGGATCCAGACGGGTTAAATCCCCGTAGGAAAGGACCGGCTGCCAGTTTTTTGTCAGGCGTAGACCGACCGCGACGATGACATATTTGTCCTGATATTCATGTTTAAAAATGCTGTCGCGGTAGCCGAAACGGCATTCATCAGCCTGTAAACGACGCGCTTCACCGGTCGCCAGCTCGATACAATCCACATATTCACAGACATTCTTGAGCTCGATGCCATAGGCACCGATATTCTGAATAGGGGATGAACCGGCGCAGCCAGGGATCAGGGCAAGGTTTTCCAGCCCCGGCATGTTGTGTTCAAGGGTAAATTGCACCAGATCGTGCCAGTTTTCTCCGGCACCTACGTGCAGACGCCAGCACTCTTGCGTCTCCTCAACCGCGATCCCACGGATGCGGTTCACAATCACCGTCCCGGAAAAGTCTTCCAGAAAGAGAACGTTACTGCCCTCGCCCAGAATAAGAACCGGTTGGTGGTGTTGCATTGCATGATTCCATGCGGCCAGCAGCTGCTGTGCATCGTCGGCTCGCACGATCTGTTGGGCATTTCGGTCGATACCGAAGGTATTCCAGGGCTTAAGGGAGTGATTCATAGACGCTATCCAGATGCAAAAACCGGGATAGTTTACCCCATTGGGGGATCTTTGTCGGCTGGAATCGCCGGGCCGGTGAGGTTGTAGGCCGGGTAAGGCGAAGCCGCCAGCCGGCTTTTTTCCGCCCCAACGCAAAAAGCCCATCCGTGAGGATGGGCTTTCGCGTAATTTGATGCCTGGCAGTTCCCTACTCTCGCATGGGGAGACCCCACACTACCATCGGCGC